>JANPGQ010000415.1:0-4743 GCA_031423975.1 Cytophagales bacterium
ATTAAGTCTCTCCAACTTATCCATTTATATTCGCTTACTTCGTCTGGATTTGGAATAGGAGTTTCATCTGATTTTCCTACATAAACGTAGTCCAATTCAAGTTTGAATACAGAACAGATTTCTTAAATGGTTTAATTGAACATGAATTGGACTACGTTTATGTAGGAAAATCAGATGAAACTCCTATTCCAAATCCAGACGAAGTAAGCGAATATAAATGGATAAGTTGGAGAGACTTAATTAATTCTATCCACCGAAATCCCGAAGAATACACCTATTGGCTGTATGAAATAATGAAGCGGGACGAAATTCATGATTATGTGTTGGTTTTTTTATAATTTCTAATCACGGAAAATTAGCCCGTTTTTGGGGGTTCACTTAAATGTGGGGCTAACTTCCCATTTAAAAATAATTAATTAGCTGATATATAATTACTTACGAGAATAATAGTTTAATAAAGGCATATTTTTCGAGGCGTTTTGTAGTGGCAACTTGCTAAATACTTCAACCTTTTTTTATCATTTTTAAGCAAATAAGCTGTTTATTAGCAGAGATAATAGATAATTATAGGCTTTTTTGTGTGAGAAAACATTTTAACACTAAACGTTAGCTCTCTCGTGGGAAGTTTGCCCCACATTTAAGTGAACCCCCACAATTCTCCCCAAGAATTCGAGACCTCAAAGGTCAAAGGCTTTATAAAGTTGTTGGAAAAGAGGTTAAAGAAATGACTTATCCAGTGCTGAAATTTACAGGTTTAGTTAATATTGATTACCTCAAAAAGTATGCAGATGAAATGACAAGGGTAGCTGCTTCATTAAAAATGGGTACTGTAACAGCACCAACACTTATCAGTAAATTACAAGCCTATCCCAAACAAAATAACCTGGGGATGCCCAGTCTATGTACGTCTTACAAGCCTATGGACAATTAGTTAAAACTATTTTATTTGCAAATACTTGTTGGACAAACCCATGAGAAAAAAATAAATTCACAACTAAATAAGGGAGAGCAATTGCACGGATTAAGAGTTTATTTGTGGCGTCCGTCGCACGGTTCAATGGAGACGGGGCTATTGGCAAAAAAAAGGGGAGACGCCAAGTCAAAATGAACAACAAATTACGGCTAAATGCCTAAATTTATTAACCAATATTGCTATCGTTTGGAATACCATTTATATCCAAGAAGTTTTAAAACAACCCAAAGATGAAAGACTTCAAGTAGGTAGTATTACTTAGATGAGTTGGATTTTGAGTATATTTCACCTGCTCCTTTTAAACATATTAATAGGCTTTGAAAATATACTTTCAAAGCTGAATTTGAAATAGACGCTAATATGCTTAGACCACTAAGAAAAAAGACAATCAACTAAATAGATAGTTTTAAGGTGAATTTTCCGCAGATTTGAAAGAAGAACTTCTTTATTGGTCGAGGTGCTGAATATTAGAGTGAAGACAAAGAAGTTGAATCTTAATTTTGCGTAATCATTTGTGAGAAATTGATGGAATACTTAGTGAGCCTAAAACAACAAAACGCACGTAACAATTTGTTTATAAAAAATGTTTGGAGATTCCAAAAAAAATCTTATATTTATATTATTATTTTAATATACCATTATTAAATATACTACTTATGCCCGTTATGCACACAAAACGCAGCTATTGGATTCTCCATACTGCTTATTGGATAGTTTGTGAAATGCGCAACCTTTTCAATGCTTCCTATTTCGGGGCAAATCTGAAAGACGCCTACGTAATTCCAGTAGTTGAATTTGTCATCCTGTTTACGGGAACTTACCTTTTTGGGGTATTTGTTGGGCGTTATACCTTCGCTAAGGATTGGAAAATTATGGTATTTTGGGGGATTGGTGTTTGTTTTACGTTAAGTGCGATTGCAGGTTTTTTGCACGTCTATTTCCTTGGGCCTGTCACTCCTTTTCCACCTGTTCATTCAAAATTTGCCTTTTTACTTCTTGTCAATTTAAACTGTTTGCAATATATTTATCCGTGGTTTGGGGGATTTTATATTCACGAACTTGTCAGGGCAAATTCCAAAATTGTCAAAAAACAAAGTGAAACCAGTATGTCTTTACAATTGGCACAACTTGAAAACTTGAAGAATCAGCTCAATCCTCATTTTTTATTCAATTCGCTTAACAGCATCAAAGCACTTACCTTATCCAACATATTTTTGGCCCGTGAGGCAATTATTGAATTAGCAGAATTACTACGCACCTCCCTTGATTTTAAGAATGCCTCCGAAATATTTTTATACCAAGAAATAAGTTTAGTAGAAAAATACTTAAAGCTTGAAAAAATAAGGTTTGAAGATCGTCTAAATTATACGATTGATATGTCGAATGAGGTACAATTCTTAAAAATACCGCCCATGTCGATTCAATTATTGGTTGAAAATGCGATTAAACATGGGGTTAGTAATTCAAAGAAAGGAGGATATATTACCATCTCAGGATATAGAGAAAACGATTTTCTCTATATCAAAGTCAAAAATGGAGGAAAAATTACAATAAATTCCAGAAGAGGTATCGGGCTTGATAATTTAGATAAAAGACTCGTATTAAACTATGGTAAAGAGGCTAAATTCACCCTGCATGAAATGTCGGGGGAAGTTGTCGCAGAAATTCAAGCACCCTGTTTAGAATAAGTTAAACGGAAGGTATAATTAAATTAGTTATACCTTCTTCAGCACAAATACCCGAACTTGGGATTGAGGTTGCAAGTTTCCTTATTGAGCCAAAAGTATTTACTACTGGGTATACAGGCAAAAGAATGGTTTAAAAACTGAATAGACTTGTTTCCTACCAAACAAAATTCAAGTTATGGGGGTTCACTTAAATTTGGGGCAAACTTCCCACGAAAGAGCCATAGATTAGTTTTAAAATGTCTTTTCCCTTAAAATAGCTAATATTTACCTTTTATCTCTGCTGATAAACAGCTTTTTTGCTTAAAATAGATAAAAAAGGTTAAATTACCTAGGAGTTTATCACTAAAAAATCCCTAAAAAAAACGTCTTTTTTTAAATTATTTTCCTCGTAAGTGATTGTTTATAAACTAATTAAGTGGTTTACGTGGGAAGTTAGTCTCAAATTTAAGTGACTCCCCAAATATCTTTGGGCGGTTTGGTCAATTTCCCTTTATTAGTTTGGAAATGGGTAATGGCTTGGAACAAAATAGGCTCGGTAGTCTCTGGATTAAAGGGTAAGTATTGGATGATTTCACTGACTCTATTTGACAACCAGATACTACGACTTTCCCAAATATCATGGAAGGTTCTTTCCTTACTTTTGGTTAATTCAGATTCAATTAATGCTACTAAGGCTTCATCTTCGGGTTGCAGTTCTATATCTACTTCAAAGAGGTCTTCGATAAAATCTACTTTTTATTGAGCATCATGGGGGCTTTTGACAATAGTTTTGATCGCTTCAATTTGTTGCTTGTAATCTTTACGAGACTCCACCAACAACTTCATAGCTTTTATTCGCTGTTTGCGGCTTTCAAAATAATCTTTCACTTCTAATCTTTCTGAATATTTCTTGGCTGAATTAACGCATTGGAGGATGGTGTCCATGAAATAGTCATTCCTAATTCTGACCTGATGGATTAGAAAACAAAGTAAATATAGGTATTTATCTGAGTGAGACACTAACTTTTGAGTATCGGCAATACTCGCCCAATGGGCGTGATAATCAATGACAGCATCCGTCAAGTTTAACTTTTTCACTAAAGAATCAAGCCTTACTAATCGGTCTTTTAAGGTTTTGAAAATAATCACATTTTCTTTTATATCTGAGGGTCTGAGAGACTGTGTAACCGTTCTAAAAGTAGCTATTTCCGTTTTTTGATAACTTTTGTCACGAAGAATAAATAAATCCAAAATCCCTTTATCTTGGTCTGAAAGGTGTTTAAAGAACGTTGCCGAAATATCTTCTGATGAATCAATGAGTGCCTGAGATATTAGCCCTTCGATAAGTATCATACGAAGAAGATTCTATCCGATTATTGAGTAAATATTCCTGAGATTTCCAGAGAACCTTTCGGGGGAGCAATTGCTGATCAATCAATAAACGAATTCGATGGTTGAACTCCATTTGTTTTTCTTCAAAGGAAGACCAGCCTGAAAGCTCCAATATTTTTATTCGATGCGAGTAAGCAATTTGAAGGCTATAATTATTCCCATCCTCTCCAGTCTAATTGCTTGATAACGTAATCAATATCTTTGGCGTGAAATTGACTTGCTTCATAAAATCGACCAGTATATTTGAAATAACCCATTTGAAGAATAAAACTAATTTTGGTGTAACCATTTCTCAATCCTTTGAACTCTTCTTGATAAGGTAAAGACAAAGAAAAGTATTCTGATTTTTCTTCTAAGTTGAGTATAGGGGCTTGATTGAATAAGAGAATTTCTTGTGGTTGCAAGAGTTTGATATGACTCATGAAGTTAAAACGGTTTTGAAAATGAGTCTCACAAGACGTACATTCCATGAGAGTTAGACAAGCCATGATAAAAATACAAAAATACGGTATTGTGCCGTCTCAAATTGCTATCTTTCGAAACAAATTTAAGAAAGTGAAATATTGATAAGTTAATGAGACAATCGTAACGACGAAACGAAATGATTATAGGCTACGCAAGAGTTTCGACCTAAGACCAAAATTTAGATTTACAAACCGATAAATTGACAAAATTGGGGTGTCTGTATATTCCGATGAATGAGCACCAGTG
>JANPGQ010000416.1:0-3684 GCA_031423975.1 Cytophagales bacterium
ATACAAATAGACATCACGCTCGATTCCAGAAATCCGCCACATATCCTGACATTCCAAATATGAACCATCCGACCAACGGTAAACCTCCAAAGCCACTACATTTTCGCCCGCATGAACGTATTGCGTAAGATTAAACTCAGACTCTAACTTAGAATCTTCGCCATACCCTACTTTCTTGCCATTCACATAAATATAAAAGGCAGATTTTACCGCTCCCAAATTGATAAAAACCTCTTTTCCAGTCCAATCAGTAGGCAAAACAAACTTCTTACGATATGAACCCACAGGATTTTCTTCGGGAATGGCAGGCGGTGTATTGTTCAAAATTTTAGAGCCATAAGTAGCTCCCCATTCATCCGAAGATTTGAAACGATTATCAAATTCATAAGGAATATTGACATAAATGGGCGTACCATAGCCCGCAAATTCCCAGTTGGAAGGTACTTTGAAATTATCCCAACGAGTATCATCGTAGGTTTCCTCAAAGAAATTGGCAGGTTTCAGCGAAGGCTTAGAAACCCATTTGAATTTCCAAGTACCATTGAGCGAAAGAAAATTTTTGGAAGTTGCTCTATTACCCCCCATCGCCAACTCACGATTTTCAAAAGCAAAGGCACTTGCACGGGCAGGAAGGCGGTTTACCTCGGTGATATAGGGGTCGAGCCACTCAGGTTTTATTGATGTGTTTTGTGAAAAAACGGAAAGGCTTAACAGATTGATAGCCAGACACAAGAGTTTTTTATACATAAATTATTTTAGGAATGTTGTTGTTTTTTAAAGAGATGCAAGATAAGGAAATTTTAGGAGTTTGAGAATAGGGGAGGGGGAATACCATTTAACAATAGACAATTACTTTTATTTCAAAAAGATAACTCTCAATCTTAAAATTTACGATTTTTGAAATAATATTAAAAAAATCCCTACTCCATACAACCTTTCTCAAAAATCAACACACTTTGTATTTGAATTCAAAATTATAACGAATGACTGAATCTGAACTAATAGAAGCCTGTTTGCGAAATGACCGAATTGCTCAACGGACACTTTACGACCGTTACAAGCGAGCGATGTACACGCTGGCGTATCGGACAACGAGTGATTTTGATGAGGCTAATGATGTTTTGCAAGATGCTTTTTTAGATGTTTTCCGAAAATTGGATACCTTCAAAGGTGAATCAACTATCGGGGCTTGGATTCGGGCAATTGTGGTTCGGAAAGCCTACCATAAACTCAAACGTCCGAAAATGTGGGAGGTGCTTGAAGAAATCCCTGACACTTCAACGATTGAATGGGAGAATTCAATTGATGGCGAAATTCTTGAAAAAGCTATTTTATTGCTTCCAGAAGGTTTTAGATTGGTTTTTAACCTCATAGAAGTTGAAGGATACGCACACAAGGAAGTAGCAGAAATGTTAGGAATATCAGAAGGAACTTCAAAATCACAACTCTTTCACGCCAAAAAACGATTGAGAGATTTATTAACCAACAAAGGCTATGTATAAATTACTAGAATACGAACCCTCGGACGAAATTTGGAATAATATCGAAGTCAAACTTAATGAAAATGGCTTGCAGAAGGGAATTCAAAATTTGCCGCAATATGAACCAAGTGCCGAGGCTTGGGAACAAATTGAAGCAAAATTGTCTCCTAAAACAATCCAGTTATTTTCTTGGAAATGGGTGGCTGTGGCGGCAGCTTTTGCCCTTGCCATTGGATTAAATTGGCTGTATCAGTCTAAAAACCAATCAATTATCTATTCTGAGGAAGTAGCGAGTAAACAATTATTCTTGCAAGAATCGGACAATAGTGATGCCGATTATGAAATGATTATGGCTTATTGCAAACAACAAACCTATGTATGCGAGAACCCAGAATTTGCTACTTTGAAATCGGAATTAACCAATTTACAACAAGCAAGTCTTGACCTCAAAGCCGCCATTGGAAAGTACAATACTGAGCCAGCATTGATTACTCAATTGGCTGAAATTGAACAACAGAAGTCGGAAATTTTAAGGAAAATGACATCTAAAATCTAAAAAAATGAAACATAGAATCATAAATCAACAGAGAAAAATACTGCCTATTTTGGTCATGATTTTGCTGTGCATGAAGACCTTCTCGCAGGAGACACTCCAAGTGGTTACCAAGAGCATTGATAAGACTTTTGACCGTTCGCAAAACCTAAAAATTGATGCCGAAAAAGCGGATATTGAGTTAATGGTTTGGGAAGGTGATAAAATAAAAGTCAATATCGAACTCGTGGCAAAACATCCAGACCGTAAAATGGCTTTGAAAGACTTGGAAATGTTAAAGTACGTAGCGGATAAATTTGGGAATGAAATTGTTTTGAGAAATTACCTACAAACTCAGAATGAAAGTAATAAAGTTGAATCGAATTTGAAAGCGAAATACATTATCAAAATCCCTGAATCTATGATGGTTTCCATCCATAATTCTTTCGGAAAAATAAGCGTTTCGGGCAAATATAAACAGCTACAATTGAAGACTGATTTTTGTAATGCAGAATTAAAAAACATTACGGGAAATCTGAAATTAGAAACCCATTACGGTGATGTACTTTGTCAAAGTATTAGCGGAAAAATTAGCATAAAAACTGACCGTACTAATCTGACAGTCAATGATATAAGTGAAGAATGTATTATCCTCAGCCAATACGGAAAACTTAAAATTCAGCGGATTACTAATCTCCAAAAGTTGAATATTGATGCTCAAAAATCCGAGATTACTTTGATTGGAATTCCCTTGAAAAATTACGCTTTTCACTTGATAAATGACTACGGGAAACTCAAAATTCCATCGGGTTTTAGTTCATCTACGCAAAACAATCATCAAGTAGCGATGTTGAACGAAAACCTTGCTTCAAAAATTTACATTTCAAACTCATTTGGTATAACCTCAATCGAAAATTAGACATGAAAAAGATAATCATTTTACTCTTAGCACCCCTCTTTACCTACGCACAAACCGATAGCGTAAAAGTTAGCGTTTCACAAGAAACTGGAACCTTAGAAAAAACCGAAATTATTGATAATTCTCAATACGTTTTAAAAAGACAAGAGCCTATCAATCAACTATTTAAACTCCAAATTGGTTCTACACCAACTGATTATTCAAGAGGTGGAACGATAGAATTTAACGTAACGGCAGGCTATGAAAGGAAGTTTGGTAAAGCCTTTTCTGTAAACGCTTTACTTGATTTTTGGACAGTTGATGAAGGCAAAAATAAATCAACTTTTTCTGCCATTATTGAGCCTCGATTATACTTAAATCAAAATGTCTCTAATCTTTCAGGAGCATATTTAGGTTTAAAATTTCAGCAAAATTTGACTGGTAATAACTACAACTCAGACTATCCTACCAAATCTTTTAATCAACGATTTGGACTTACTTGGGGTATTCAAAATCGTTTTTTGAATACAGGATTAATAGACATTGGTATTACTGCGGGTTTTGAAACCAATACATTAACACAGCCAATTTGGGAAAACGCAGGACAAGGCTTTTACGATAGTAAATTCACTGGAAATTATTCTAAAACAAAACAAACTGACTGGTTTATTCGCTCAGAAGCACGGATTGGTGTAGGATTCTCAAATTCTGCTAATAAATGTAAAGCAACTACTTGTGATGTTTTCAGATGTTTTGAAGCTCAAAAAAGCTGG
>JANPGQ010000417.1:0-5999 GCA_031423975.1 Cytophagales bacterium
CTTGCACTCACATACATTATGTGAAAACGATTCTTACACCTTGGAAAGAACTTTACAAGCTATTGAAGAACGTTTCGGCAGTTTATTGAAGCAAGCAAAATGGTTGAATTTAGGCGGAGGACACCTCATTACTCGGGCAGATTATCAACCAGAGCATTTAATCAGTGTTTTGAAGGGGCTTAAAACTCGTTATCCAAACCTAAAAATCATCATGGAACCAGGGTCAGCAGTAGGATGGAGGACTGGGTATTTGACTTCTACGGTCTTGGATATTATTGATTCTCAGGGAATTAATGTGGCAATTTTAGATTTGAGTTTTGCCGCTCACATGCCTGATACTCTGGAAATGCCTTACAAGCCAGTAATTCTTGGAGCATATCACGAACCAGTAGAAGGAAAACCAACATATCGTTTCGGCGGAATGACTTGTTTAGCAGGAGATTTTTATGGAGATTATTCTTTTGACGAACCCTTAAAAATTGGAGATTCTATCGTTTTTGATGATATGATTCATTATACGATGGTAAAAACTACAACATTCAATGGCGTAAATTTGCCTTCCATCGGTATTTGGCGTGAAGATGATACTTTTGACTTAATTAAATCTTTTGGCTATGAGAGTTTTAAAGACAGACTTAGTTAATTGATAATTGACAATGGATAGTCGACAATGAGATTGTCGATAATTGTCAGTTAATAATTAAAATTTAGGGTTCGTAAATTCAATTATTCTGAATTTACGAACCCTAAATTTTTTTAATTGTCCATTATCAATTGTCCATTATCCATTAAAATTAATATCCAGGATTTTGAGGAAAAGCTGTTGCTCCACCATCCGTTCTGTCAATTTGAGATTGAGGAATTGGACGTAAATTATGAAATTCTTTCACCGCAGAGGCTTGTGGATTATTTTTACTTACTCTCTCCACTAATTTACCCCAACGTTTCAAGTCCATCCAACGAATTTGTTCACCTGCTAATTCACGTCCTCGCTCATCCATCAAAAAATCAAAAGTCATTTGTGCGGGTGTAATCTGCATAGCTGCTGCTTTGCCTGCAAAAGCTGCACGGGTACGAACTACGTTGACGGCATCTGTAGCCTCCTTGGTTTTACCCAAGAATAATTGAGCCTCCGCCAGCATCAAGTAAGTATCTGCTAAACGGAATGCCAAGAAATCACGGCTACCAGGTGCATAAGTTCTGTCTGGACGAAGTGGATCCATAAACTTTATCAATGTTGGGAAAAGAGCTTCATTGTAAGCACTTGGCACTAATACTTGATAGGGTCTCTTTGCTCTATCTGCCGCTGACATTTCAAAACCTGGAATATAAATTGCTGTATCCCCCGCTTTGAAGGTAACTTTTGCCTTAGAATTGTCAAATGCAGTATTATAAGTTCCAGGACTGTTACTTAACCATGTATCTCTAAATGTTTTTTTGTAACGAGAATCATTAACACGTTCTCCAAAAACAGTTTCAATACAATATTTAGTAGGTCTTAAACGCTTGAAAGGTCGGTCATAGACAATATCACGAACCATGCCTGCTTGTACATCATATTGCATTCCAAAAAATAAGTGTAAATTATTTCCCTGTGTGTTACCGTCTCCACTTGGTTGGTCATTGTTTAATGGCGAAGGTGCTAAATTTGTGGCTGGGTCAGTAGTGTATTGAACCGCAAAAATAACTTCATCATTAACTTCGCCTGCACCTTGTGCAAACACACTGGCAAAATCAGGTAATAATTTAAACCCATAATTAGAGATAACATTCTGAGCATAAGTTGCTGCTTTTAAATAATCATCTGCCGCTTTCACCGTTGACATGGCTTTTGCTAAATACACACGAGCCAATAAATGTTCAGCAGCTGCTTTAGTAGCACGACCATAATCAGTTGATTTTGCTTTGTTTTCTAAATCAGGTAATGAACCTTCGAGGTCAGAGATAATCGCTGCATACATTTCAGCATCCGTTGCTCTTTTTGTAATTTTAGTAGGAGCTAAAGTTTCAGTTAATCTCAAATCTACGCCTCCCCATTGCTGAAACAAAAGAAAATAGTAATGCCCTCTCAAAAATTTCATTTCGGCAACTCTCTGTTTTTTCAAAGCATCAGAAATACCAGTTGCTTTTGGAGCTCTTTCAATAACCGCATTACACGTATTAATACCTCGGTATAACTCATCCCAAATTAACTTTAACCAATCTACTTGCGAATTCAATTGTGAGTCATAAAAGTGAAAACCTTTATAGCCACCATCGGCACCAGTAGCGTACAAGTCTGTACCGTATTCAGTTACTGTCAATCCCATTTGTGTACCATAATATCCTCTCAAACTTGCGTATGCAGAGTTTATAGCGGCATTAAATCCAGCAGGAGTATTGATATAATCGTTACTAACTCCAGAGATTACTTCTTCCTTCAGAACGTCTGAGCAAGATTGACTAATGAGCATAAAAACTGCAAAACTCATTAAGGCAATTGATTTTTTTAAATTAAAATATGTTCTTTTCATTTTTCTTATTTTTTATATCAGAATGAATTGATAAATGTTTTTCAAAAAATATAATTCACGCTATTGATTTTCGATAAATAAAGGTCTTCGCAAATCTGTCCAATCACCTAAATTTTTAGAATTTAGCATTTAAACCAAATGTTGTTACTGTAGTAGCAGGGGTAACATTTCTATCTACTGTATTGCCAGCAGTTTCTGGGTCAACACCGTTGTATTTTGAACGATACGTTGACCAAATGAATGGTTGCTGAATACTGGTAAACAATCTCAAAGATTCTAAACCGACCATTTTGGCAAATTTTTGAGGTACAGAATACCCGAAGTTAATATTACGAAGTTTAACAAATGAACCATCAAAATTGATAATTGCTCCGTTGTTTACAGGGAATTCTTGGTTTGATTTTGGTTGTGGAAACTCATTGGTTGGGTTATTAGGAGTCCAATAATCAACTTTCATTTGCTCATAACGTCCCGCCAATTGATTCAAATTTTGGTGAAATCCACTGATAATAGTTTGTCCTTGACGTGCATAAAAAATAAAATTCAAATCAAAACCTTTATAACTAAAACGGTTGGTGATACTTCCTGTCCAGTTAGGAATATCCGAGCCTAAAATTACTCTATCATCTTGAGTAATCTTGCCATCAGGTAATCCTGTAAGGTTTCCATTGGCATCACGTCCATTATTATCTTCGATTTTAATCTGTCCAACCGTACTTCCTAAAGCCTTGGCAGCATCGGCTTCACTTGTCTGCCAGATTCCTAATTTTCTATAATCAAAAATAGCTGAAAGCGGCTGTCCAATAAACCATTTATTACCAATATCATCTTTTGCACCATTATATAAAGATATAATTTTTTCAGTATTTTTTGTAAATACAATATCAGAAGACCATTTGAAACCACCCTTATCAATGTTAACAGTAGTGATTCCTAATTCAATACCTGAGTTTTGAGTCTCGCCTACGTTACGTGTTACAGCGTTAAATCCGACAGACGTGGGCAAAAAATCAGACAAAAGTAAATCCGTAGTATTTGTTTGGTATAATTCTAATGAACCCGATACCTTTCCTCTCCATAAAGCAAAGTCCACACCTATGTTCTTAGAAGTAGAAGTTTCCCATTTCAAATCTGGATTTCCGATGGTACTCGGACGATAACCTGGTGCTGATGTATTATTCCAAGCATAAGCTGTTCCGCCTAATTGACCTTGGGTTTGGTAAGGTACGACACCTTGATTTCCAACCGTACCAATACTGGCTCTCAATTTCAATTGGCTAATGGCAGGCAATTCCTTCATGAAAGTTTCATTGCTGATATTCCATGCCAAAGCAACCCCTGGGAAAATACCATATTTTACATTTTCGCCAAATTTTGTTGAACCATCTCTACGTAATGTAGCTGTTACTAAATATTTATCCTTATAGTCGTAGTTGATACGCCCCATGAATGAATTAATTGTCCATTGAATTAAATTACTATTCACTACTTTGTTTGTTCCACTTGCCGAACCAAGACTATAGAATTGTTGTGTTTCAACAGGAATCCCTGAATTAGATAAACTATTGTATTCAAAATTTTCTTTCTGGATGGATTGCAATGCAGTGAAGTTAATACTATGTCCACCTTTGAATGATTTATTATAATTAATAATATTCTCAAGCGTCCAGTTAAAGCCAAACTGATTGTTAGCCGAAGCAAAATTACTTCCTCCTTTGTTAGTATTTGTTAAAGCACCAATAAAACGTCCTCCTCTGGCAACGGTAAAATCTGGACCAAAATTGACTCTGTAAGTAAGCCCATCCATAATTTTAGCTTCAACGTTGATACTATTAAAAATACGATATTTCTTAATTTCATCTACCTGAGCACCAGGTACAATTTCTGCTAACGGGTTTGTCAGTAAAGCGTCATTCGTAGGAGCGAATTTTGTACTTCCATCCGCATTATAAGGGTTTGCTAATGGATTTTGCTGTAATGAAAAGCCATAAGGGTTTAAATTTGCTCCGTTTCTTACACTATTCATCATGTAAGAAGCAACCCCAATTTTAAATGTTTTATTCAGTTGGTGGTCAATATTTGCTCTAAAAGAATAGCGACTAAAATCCAATCCCTCAGAAATACCTTTATCTTGAAAAAATCCTCCAGAAATATAAAACTGAGTTTTCTCATTTCCACCTTGTATTCCCAAAGTATGGTTTTGAGTAACACCAGTTTTTAGCATTAAAGATTGCCAATCAGTATTTCTATTATTGGCAATACCATCTGCTACGGCAGGGTCACCGCCCAAAACAGCTACTTTAGAGTCTGCATAGGCATCTGCTACACCCGTTGGAACGGGCTTACCATTAATATCATTATAACCACCCGTAGCACGGTAAGCCTCTCTCACAAACTCCGTAAATTCAGAACCGCTAAACAAGTTAATTTTGTCCAAAACTTTACTGGTTCCAAAATAATTATCATACGTGATTGTAGTTTTGCCTTTGGTATTCCCCTTTTTCGTAGTAACCAGAATAACACCATTTGCTCCTCTTGCTCCATAAATTGCCGCTGCCGAAGCATCTTTCAATACCTCTAACGAAGCTACATCATTTGGATTGATGTCTTCGTAACCCCCCGAAGCAAAATCAAAAGGACGATTGTTGGCTAACTCGTTTCTGTCACCCGTCATCGGAATTCCATCTACAACATACAAGGGATTATTTCCCGCATTAAATGAACGACGACCACGAATCAGGATGTTAGGTGTTGAGCCAGGCTTACTTCCCGACTGTGCCACGTCCACACCTGCAATACGTCCCTGAATCGCTTGCCCAAGGTTTGTGATGGGCATTTCGGTAATTTGTTTGGCAGTAACTGAAGAAATCGCCCCTGTTAATTGGCTCTTTTTCTGAGTACCATAACCAACCACAACCACTTCATTAAGTGATTGTACGTCCGCAGTCATTGAAAGGTTAATTTCTGACCTTTTGCCTACCGCTACATCCTGACTAATAAAGCCAACTGCTGAAAATGAAATAGATGCATTAGCAGCAACCGCAATTTTATAAGCCCCAGTAGCATCCGTTGTTGTCCCTTTGGTAGTACCTTTCACTACCACACTTACGCCTGGTATTCCCTGTCCGTCTTCCGAAGAAGTTACTTTTCCAGTAACATTTTGTTGCCCGAAACCGCTTAGCGTAACCATCGTGAGCATTAAACCTATTGCCCAGGTGATGTTTCGTTTAATTGTTAGTAAAGTTTTCATACTCATATTTAATTGGATTGATTTAAAAAAAAATTATTGTTAATTAGTAGTAATGGTTAAATTTATTCTATGCCAAAGATTTGAAATTTCAGATTCACTTAATTGAGGTTTTGCACTATTGAGTTTTAGTATTTGTTTACGTGCTAACATAATTTCATCTGATTTTTCTGGATGTTTTTTTAAAAAGGAAAGCCAAAAGCCCCAGTGATTCAACCATTACTTGCTTTTGGCTTTCC
>JANPGQ010000418.1:0-3930 GCA_031423975.1 Cytophagales bacterium
ATAGGCAATTTGATTGATTCACTCGAATAAAACCCTTTCATCGGAACATCCATGAGAGATGGTTTTTACAAAATTCGTTTGAAAATCAAATCCAAAGGCAAGGACAAAAGCGGAGGTGCGAGAGTAATTACTTGTGTAAAAGTTATTTCAGAGGTTGTGTATTTAGTTTCAATTTATGACAAATCAGAGCAAACTGATATTTCAGATAAAGAGTTGGATAGGATATTTAAAGTAATTTCAGATGAATAAATAAGTGTTTTTAATTTTGTCATTGCGAGGTAGGAATTCCTGCCTCGCAATGACAAAAATCACCCCTCCACCATCAAATAGAAACTAAAATCCAGCGGGTCAAAGGTTTCCGCTACTTGGGTTAAAAAATCAGGGTTTTCAAAAGAGAAGTTCAAAAAATTCTCAATGCGTTCTTGGGCGATTCCCTTCGGAAAAAGCACTTCTTTTAATACTGCCAACTGAGAAATTTCCGTTGCCATGTTGCGTTCTTCGGCTTTTCTGATGCGTTTTTCTAATTTTTCAGAGCCATTCATAAACCGCTTTCTCTCTGCCAAAACTGCTCCTTCGAGGGTCTTATCTACTGTAATGGCTTTGGCTAAAATCTTCTCAAATTGTGCTTTAAACTCTTCATTTTCAGCCAATAAGTTCAAAATATTCTTTGAATTTCTTTCTACAAATTTTTTCTTTAAGGTAATTTCTTCCAAAAATAAATCACTTGCCGATAGCCCTAATTTACCAATGCGTTGGGCAGAAAGTTTGTTGATAAACATTCCAAAATTTCTTGGCATCAGAATTGGGAATTCTATTTGATGGAAATCAAAAATCGGTTTGAGTTGCAACCAATAAGGCACTTCCGATGGGCCACCAATGTACGCTAAATTGGGCAGGATAACTTCCTCATACACAGGACGAAGTACGACATTTGGGCTAAATTTTTCGGGTTCAGTTTCCAATAAGTCTAAAATCTCTTTTTCCGAAAATTGTATATCGGTATTCAACACTTTATAAATGTCGTCCTCACGAGTGATACGCTCACGGATGCCGTCTGCGAGGTAAAAAAAGTTGATTTCACGAGGAGCAATTTGCGTTTTATAGCCTAAATCTTCCAACGATTTTGTCGCTTTGGACACTACATCAAACGCAGTATTTTGCAATAAATCATTTTTAATAACAGGAATAAATTGTCTTTTCAAATCACGGTCATCTGCATCAATGCTGATAAGTCCCTCACTTCCAAATAGTTCATGAACGTAACATCGAGCGGCATCTACCAAGGTTTCGTTGTTGAGATAAGCATCTTTAAAAACGGCTGGACATTGAGGTACTTTGGCAATCATGCTCGCCATTTCTTTCGGATTCATTCGTCCGACTGCCCCCGTTTGGGTCGTTTCCCACGTGTGCATTTTCCCGAATAAGGAGAAATGGTTGATTTCGGCAAAATCATGGTCTTCACTCGCCATCCAATAGACAGGAACGAAATTGTATTCTGGAAAATAACTTTTCAGTTTCTTTGCCAAATTTATTGCCGTGATGAGTTTATACACCACATAAAGTGGTCCCGTAAAAATATTGAGTTGATGCCCTGTTGTTACAGTGAAAGTATTTTCAGAAAGAAGTATGTCAAAATCAGGATGATTCGGAAGGTTGGTATATTGTTTTTTGAGCGTTTCTACCAACACTTTTCGCTTTTCAATATCTAATTTTTTGAGAGTAATTTGTTTATTAAACCCTTGAATATCAGGGTAATTGCCAAAAAAATCTGAAAGCTTAGGCGATTGCCCAATGTAATCTAAAAAAAGCGAAGAAAATTGATTAACCTCCGAAAGTGGTAATTGATTGATTTGCATTTTGCGGTAAACGGTAAACGGGTGAATGGTGAACGGTTTTGAATCCGATAGCCTTTTTTTTAACGTAAATCTATGTCAGTTTGTTCCTGTTTATAATTTTCGCCCCGTGGTTGGTGGCTCAATCGTCAATCGTAATTTTCGCCCCGTGTTTGGTGTCTCACTGGGACACATAGTCCAACCACGGGGCAAGCGAATAAATATTGAAAGACGTACTCATATCTCATCACTAAACCTACATACTTTTCCGAATTCCTGAAATAAACAAAATCCAGCCCAACATCAAACCTGCCCCTCCGATGGGTGCTACTGCTCCCCACATGGGCACGCCCGTAGCACAGATGAGATACAATGAACCAGTAAAGATAATAGTACCAAACAAAAAGGCATTTCCAGCCCATCTGAGCAATTTATCAGAAAAATTACCCATGATAATACCCGTCAAAATCAAAGATAATGCCCCGTACATTTGATAACGGGCGGCGGTTTCAAAGGTTTCAGTTCGATGCGATGCTTCTAACATTGCCTTGAAAGCATGAGCTCCAAATGCACCAATAGCAATGGATAATCCCGCCAAAATGGCGCCTGATTGAATAAAAAATTTGTTCATATTGTTTTGTTTTATTCTAAATATATCTTCCCGCCCTTCATTACTAATTTAACTTTACGAATAACAGAAATATTGTCAATCGGATTCCCTTCTACGGCAATTATATCTGCCAAATAATTAGGCTGTATTTTTCCCAAATCCTTCAAGCCAAAAGTCTCGGCATTGATGGAAGTTGAGGATTTCAAAACTTCAATATTTTTCATGCCGTACTCGTGCATCATTTCCATTTCTCGGGCATTGTCGCCGTGTCTGAAAACGCCCACATCACCACCCATACATATCTTTACACCCGCATCCAAGGCTAATTTAAAGGTTTTCCGATGGGTTACTAATCTTTCAGGTTCGGGTTCAATGCCTTTTTTCCAACCTCTATATTGACTTGTGGCATCGCCAGCAGATAATGTGGGACAAAGACAAACGTTTTTTTCCACCATCAATTCAAAGACTTCGGGCGTGCCGTTATCTCCGTGTTCAATGGTAGAAATCCCTGCCATAATTGCCCTTCGCATTCCCTCGGCAGTGGCGGCATGGGCAACTACATTTCGTCCAGAACTGTTGGCTATCTTCACAATTAAAGCTAATTCTTCTTCCAAAAAAGTAGGCTGTGCTTCTTGGTTTGCCCCCCAACGATAATCGGCATACACTTTTATCAAGTCTGCCCCTTTTCCAATTTGAGTTCGCACAGCTTTGCTCAAATTATCCACGCCATCGGCTTCTTCTGCCCCTTGCAAAATATTTATATCTGACTGAAAACCTTTTGGACCATAACTCCCCGTAGCCACCAATGCCCGACCAGCTACCAACATTCGAGGACCGATAATTATTCCTTTCTCAATAGATTTTTTCAAGCCAACATCATCATAATCAGCCCCTTCCGTTCCCAAATCTCGCACCGTTGTGAAGCCCGCCAGCAAAGTGTTGCGTGCGTGAATAGTTGCCCGAACGATACGTTCAGCCCGAGATTCTGTGAGGACTTGGTCGTTCCAAGTAGTTTCGTTATAGGGATGTAACAATAAATGGGAATGTCCTTCTATAAGCCCTGGCAAGAGCGTACAGTTGGGCAAATTAATTACTCTGAAGGATTGATTGGTTTTCAAATTTTCGCCAACTGCCACGATTCTATCTTTTTGAACCAAGACTTGCCAATTATTGTGCATTGTATTTCCATCAAATACACGAGCAGGTTTTAGTAAAAGTAAGGTATCTTGAGCATTTGCGGAGAGGGCGAAAAGAAAGATTATTAAATGTATTAAAGACTTCATAAAGGTTAATGAGCATTAAGTTTTGAATTACCGTTTACTAAGTTAAGGAAGAATTTTTAATTATATAATTTTTAAAATTTTGTAGCCAATTCCCATTTAAACAGCTTTTTAATCCTCAATTTTTGATTTAACGTTATAATACAAAAATAAATGATGAAAATATTATTGCAATATTTTTTGAAATGTTAAAATAATCAATAGTTTT
>JANPGQ010000419.1:0-13905 GCA_031423975.1 Cytophagales bacterium
TGGAATACGAGCATTGGTGCTGATAAATCCGTCTCAATCACGAGAAGCCATCGGACAACTATCTGATTTACTGCGACTTTCTTTAAATACTAAAATAAACGAAAATATTACTCTAAGTGAAGAGTGTTCTATTTTAGAAAACTATTTAGCTATCGAAAAATTAAGATTTGAAGACCGTCTAACCACCGAAATTGATATTTCCAATGATTTAAAAAACTACAAAGTTTTGCCTTTCTGTTTACAAATTTTAGCGGAAAATGCCATCAAGCATGGTATTGGAAAACAAAAAAAAGGAGGAGTTATTAAGGTTTTGGGAGAACGAAATAATGAAGAATTAATCCTAAAAGTGATGAATATGGGTTCATTAAATCAAAACCCTCATTTTTTGGATAAAAGTACGGGTGTTGGTTTATCAAATTTGGAAAAACGCTTGAGGCTTAATTTTGATGAAAAGGCAAAGTTTGCAATTTTTGAAAAAGACAATTGGGTAATTGCCACGGTAGTTTTGCCTTTGGGGGAAGGGAATTAATCCTAAAATAGAGAGGGCTTCCGAATCAACGAAAGCCCTCTCTGTTTTGGGATTTTATAAATTACTTCTTCACCCGCTTTTCCAAAGCCGCCCTCGGAATTATCAACATTCTGCCCGTAGGCTGTCCGTTGCGCAGTGTAACAACTTTTAGCGTTAACTCAACACCTTTTGGAATTTCAATGGGTGCTGTATATTTTGGGGAAAATTTATCGGGAAATGAATCATCAATTGTATAGAAAATCTCCGTGCCTGGCACATCGCAAGTCATTTCACACATCAATTTTTCACCGTCCTTTTTGGTAGTAACAACGGCATCATAAACGGCTTTGCTGATTTTTAAATTTGCTGCATCAAAACGGCTGAAATGTACTTCGGTTCTGGCAATAAAGCTATCCCAATTCTTCTTTTCCTTTGGACTCCAAACGGATTCACTAATGGCAAATGCTCTTGGGTACGTCATATACAAGGCTTGGCGGTAGTTTTGTACGTTTTCTGTCCATAAATTGGCTTGTCCGCCCAAAATATATTTGGCATCGGTACTGTCTGGTACAGGCTCAAATGAATAGGCTTTTTTCAAAGATAAACTTGCATAAATGGGGTTTTCAATGGTGGGGTCGCCCTGCATATAATCCAAGTAAGCAAAAGTAGTTGGCGACATCACTACATCATGTTTTTGCTTGGCAGCTTCAATACCGCCTTTCATGCCACGCCAACTCATTACGGTTGCATTGGGGGCAAGTCCACCTTCCAAAATTTCATCCCAACCCAAAAGCGTTTTTCCTTTTTTATTGACAATTTTTTCTACCCTTTTTACGAAATAGCTTTGTAATTCATGGGTATTTTTTAAGTTATTAGCTTTCATAAAAGCTTGACATCCAGCATCTTTCTCCCAAAAACCATGATAGGCTTCGTCGCCACCCATGTGTATATATTTATTAGGAAAAAGAGCTGCTACTTCCGTAAAAACTTTGTCTAAAAACTCATAAACCTTTTCATCCGAAGGGTTCAACGTATTTTCTGTAATCATCTTGAAAGTTCCGTCAGCATTCCAAACGGCAAAGGTTGTCCCAGGGTTTACGTATCGCTTTACATCTTTTTGAGTTGATAATTCTGGATAAGCAGCCAAAGCTGCCATGCTATGTCCAGGTACGTCAATTTCTGGTACAATTGTTACGTGTCTTTCTGCCGCATATTGAATAACTTCTTTAATTTCATCTTGGGTATAAAAACCTCCGTAAGTTGCGGGTTCGCCTTCTTTGGGCTCTTCATGATTGCCATAATGCCCAAATCTTTCTACTCTTTTTGAGCCAATTTCGGTCAATTTCGGTAAAGATTTTATCTCAATTCTCCAACCGTTATCATCTACCAAATGCCAGTGAAACGTATTGAATTTGTAGCGAGCCATCAAATCAATATAGCTTTTTACTTCATCTTTCGTGAAAAAATGACGGCTCACATCCAACATCAAACCCCTCCAGCCGAAGCGTGGATAATCCGTAATTTTGCACCCCATTATCGGGTACATTCCCATCGGAAAATCTTTATTTTCAGCCTGTGCAGGCATCATTTGACGAAGCGTTTGAGTGGCATAAAATAGCCCTGCTGGCTTATTGGCGGTCATTTTGATAGTTGCACCATCTACATCAAGGGTATAGCCTTCATTGCCCAATTTGGTATCAGCCGTTTTATTCAAGGCAAAAATCATCACTTTGTCTTGCATCGTGGGTGTGGGTACTTTCTTGAAAATAGGCTTTTGCCCCGCCATAAAACCCAAAGAATTTATAAAGTTTTCGGCTATTTTTTTTGCTTCAGGGTTTTCATCACTTACGTCTATACTGGTACGTGCATCCAGCATAAACATATTCATGCCCGACCCCATCGCATTCTCATAACTTACGGGGGCAGGAATGATATTATTTTGGGCAAAAACTGAAAATGTACTCAGCAATAAAACTATAATTTTTTTCATAATTTTTGTTGATTTTTGAATTTGAAAGATTAGATGGTAAAGATAGTAATGTCTTAAAATAAACTACTCATATACCTCGAAAACTTATAGGATATTGTATGATTTTGATAGATACATTCAGGCATAGACAGACCCTCAAACGTAAAGGTTGCATCAAAATTGTAAAATAAAAAATATAGTTTTTGAAGGCAATACGCCCATATTTACCCATGTAATCTCCATCAAACAGTACAGGATTTGCAAACCCCCTACTTTTATTTTTACTCAATTTTTATTTAAAATATTACAACATGAAAAAGAACATTTTAGTAATTGCAGGATTGTTTTTATTGACATTAGCATCTTGTAGCGAGCAACCAAACGTTACGCCAGTTGATACAATAGCGTCAGCAGCAAGACAAACGGCGGATAGTATCAAGAAAAACACGACCAACGTAGCGGTAACACAAGCTAATTTATTGAGTAGCATATCAACGTATTTGACAACCAATTATGCAGGATATACTTTTGTGAATGCGTATAGTGAGGCGGTGAGTGGTACTATTACGGCTTATGATGTAAATATCACTTTGAACAGTGTACCTTATCACGTAGTATTTAGTGCAACGGGGACATTTGTAAGTGTAAATTCAGCAGGAAAAGGACATGGAAAAATGAATCAGACGATGGCAACGGTAGCTCAGGCGGATTTATTGGCAAGTATCAAAACCTATTTGACCACTAATTATGCGGGCTATACTTTTGTAAATGCGTACAGCGAAACATCAAATAGTGTTTTGACGGGTTATGACGTAAATATCACGGCAAATAGTGTGAATTATCACGTAACATTTGATGCAACGGGGACTTTTGTAAGCGTTGGAACACGAAAAGCAAAAACGCCAACTACCAACGTACCAGTGGCTCAGGCAGATTTATTGGCAGCCATCCAGACGTATCTGACCACAAAATATGCGGGATATACTTTTGTGAATGCGTACAGCGAAGCAGTAAGTGGAGTGATTGCCAATTATGATGTAAATATTACCTCAAATTCCATTACGTATCACGTAGCATTTGATGCAAAAGGTGTTTTTGTAAGTGTAGGAACGAAGGGAACTGGCGGAGGAA
The DNA here is from genome assembly GCA_031423975.1 of Cytophagales bacterium. Classification (GTDB taxonomy): domain Bacteria; phylum Bacteroidota; class Bacteroidia; order Cytophagales; family Spirosomataceae; genus Arcicella. The sequence continues at coordinate 3,609 of JANPGQ010000419.1, forward strand.
AGAAAAATGGACATTGAGATTTAGTTTTTTGAAGTGAGTACATTTAAAATAAAATCCCCGAAAAGTGTTTCTGCTTTTTGGGGACTTTTTGTTTAGGAATATATCAAAACAAAAAAAGCCTCACCACCAGACAAAAGATGAAAAATATAACACTCGCCGCCACGATTGTAAATATTGTCCAAATTCGCCTAATGATGAGACTTTTAGCAATGTTTTTACTTTCTACAAAGCCGCCACACCTGCTTCTGCCACAGCGTGGTCGTCTTCCACTGAACTTCCCGAAACACCAATTGCTCCAATGATTTCACCTGCTGCATTAGCAATTGGCAAACCGCCTGGAAACGTAATCAAGCCACCATTTGAGTGTTCGATATTGTATAATGAACCACCAGGCTGTGATAAAGTGCCAATAACACCCGTTGGCATGTTGAAATAACGAGCCGTTTTTGCTTTTTTCATCGCAATATCAATTGACCCAATCCATGCCCCGTCCATTCTGGCAAATGCTGTTAAATTTGTGCCTGAATCAATCACAGCAATATCCATTTTTACGCCCATTTCTACCGATTTTGCAATTGCCGCTGCTACTACTTTTTGGGCTTGTTCTAAGGTAATATTCATTTATACAAAGGTTTTGATTAATTTTGAATCCTACGTGGATTTTTACATGGTGCAAAATTAATTCTATCAACAATTTTCTAATTATCTGATAGTATCATTGAATTATCCGTTAATATCATTGTGAAATAAATCTGAGTAATAACACTACCACAAGAGCATGAAACGAATTGTTTTACCACATATTGAGGAGAGAAAAATAGAGACTTATGTAGAACGTAAGATTTCTTTCAGCACTGAATACGCTCAGCTCAATATTTTTGATACTAACAAAATTGCCCAAAATATTACCTATCAATACGAAAAACCCAGTATTTTGAGTATGGTAACGGGGCGAAAAGTGATTCATAAAAACACCCAAGAATCCTACGATTTTGTGCCTGGCGAAACCTTGGTTATTCCGAGTACCCAAAAACTAACCTTTGATTTTCCAGAGGCAAGTCTTGAAAACCCTGCTCAGTGTCTTACTTTTTCTATTGAACCCGATAAGGTGCGTGACACCATCCATATTTTTAATCAAAATACCATTCTCGAAAAGAAAATGCAGCGTTGGAACGATGATAATTCGCCCGTGCATCTCAATTACAACGATAAAGTTCAGGATTTAATAAAGGGATTAGTTCAGATTTTTACGGAAGAACATCCGTCTAAAGAAATGTTTGCTGATTTGGCAGTTAAAGATTTGATTATTAGACTATTACAGTCAAATGCTCGCTTGATTTTATTAGAGTCTAAGGATGGATTGCACCAAGAAAACCGTTTGTCATTCATCTTGAAATACATTAAGGATAACCTTACGAATAATCTTACGGTAGATATTTTGGCGGATAAGGCATGTATGAGTAAGTCTAATTTTTTTAAGTGTTTTAAGCATACTTTTGGCATTACACCCTTGGAATATATCCTTTCGGAGCGGATTAAATTATCGAAGGAAATGTTGAGTAAAGGCAATTTACCGCTCGATAAAATTGCCTTTGAAACGGGGTTTAATAATGCTGCTTATTTGATTAGACAATTCAAAAAACACGAGCAAAAAACACCAGGGGAATATCGGAATGAGATGAATCAGTAGGTGTTTTTTTCTTGGCGAAATCCTACTCCACCAAATGCCCACAAAATCCCGCCTTATTATCAATTATCTTCCCGCCTTTTCTAAAACCCAATCCACAACTTTCGCCTGAGAAGAAGACTCCTGCTTGGTAATAATTGTTGGATTTGTCTTGCAAAAATTCTGTGTATTCTTGATAAATAGAGTTTTGTTCAAAATAATCACCTTCGGTTTTATCAAGCGTTACGCCCATGGGTGATAGGATTTTGACATTCGCTCCCTCTCGCCCAAACAAGACTTTTTGTACGCATGATTTATTGACTATTGGCAGGTTTTCAGTTTGTAATAACAAAGAATGATTAGGAAATAAATCCCACAAAATCTTTAAAATCCCTTTCGACTGAAACAATAAAGTATAGGCTGGATTCATCACAACGGCTTTTTGGGTCTTCACAATTTGAGTGAGACTTGATGCCAATTCGGGTTCGTCCCAACCGATATATTCCCAAGGAACGAGTTTGAAATAGAAGTCAAATTTGGTAAAACTGCCGTCTTCTTCGTTCTGTTTATAAATGCCCTCTTCTGAAAATTCTACGTTTTCTACGTGTTCAAAAGCTACTTCAAAACCTGCTTCACGAGCGGCTTCACCCAAGACTTGCATATTGGTATCGTCTTCGGGATAGCCTTCCATCGTGGAAATCAAAAGAGTAGGTTCAAATGCGGCATTTTGACGTTTTAATTCTCTAAATTGTTCGGTTAGGGCTTCGTAAAGCGTATTAAATTGTCCACTTTCATCCAAGCCATTTGCCTTCAAAGATGCCCACTGCACTACCGCAGTTTCGGGAATACAGGTAGCAGTATCGGCATTAAATTCGATGAGTTTTATGGGTTTTCCGTCCAATCCTCCACTCAAATCAAAGCGACCGTAAAGATGCCATTGCTTGACATTTTCCCAAGAATATTTTACTAAGTCAATCAGGTTTTCGGGAATGCCCAATGCTGTAAATTTTTCATTATCAATTACATACTGAGCTGCTTCAATAAACATTTCGTATAATTGATTGCCCGCTTCGTAATAATTTTCCGCTTCTTTCTCGGAAATAATCACCATTTCATCGGTGATATAAGGCGAAGTATTTTCACCCAACATCCAGTCCCAACCCGCATTTTGGAGGGATACATTTGGGGAGATATTTAATTTCTTAAATTGCATATACGTTTCGATGCTTGTTTTTCGATGTTCGATAGTCGTTTTCGATATTACCTAAGTCAATGACTCGCCGAACTGAAGCGACGGTCGCATCGAAAATCGAATCATCAACATTGAGAAAAAATCATCCTCTAAATCCACTCCGTCCTGTACTTCTAAAAAATCCACTTCGTCCACCCACAGGTCTGGTCATAATGGTGCGTGAATTGCCAATGCTTTCATGGATTCCGCTGGATTTTTGGAAAGCATTTTGAGAAGAATAATATCGACCCATCATAGGAAAAAAGAAAAAGCCCGAATGATGTCTTCTTCGGTAAGTAGTATCGGTTGAATTGCTCGTTTTAGGATTCAAATCGGGGCGATAATTGGCATAATTTGGGCTAATCGTTTTTGCCAACAAATAGCCCATTCCACCAAACAAAAGAGCGTTTGACAAATTATTGCTTTGCCCAATAGAGGTAGCATTCATTTTTATGTCATTGTCTATCAAGGCTTTAACTGCTTGCGATGATAGCGTTTCCTTTTTGCCATCCAAATATGTTACAATGGCAACGGAACTATCCGCAGGCACTTCTACTTCGTCCGTAATTTTAAACTCCCCCTTTTTTGTTTCTGAAATATAGGTTTTTACGCCCTTAGTATATGCTTCAACCTCTTCATAATCAGTGTCTTCGTCATCGGAAGAATTGCTACTGCCACAGCTTTGAAGCATGACAGAATTGCCCAAAATAGCCAAAGCCAATGAGCCACTGATGGAAATGTCTTTGACTTTACGGATAAATGAATTGTTGCGTATGATGGTCATAATTGTTTTGGTTTTATTAATACAAATGTATCTGAAAACTGGTTGATTTTTAAGTATTTTATAAGAGTGGTTAAATTGTCTTGGATAATGGTTGAGATTTATAGAAATTTACCAAAATATTACTCCAAAAACTTCACAAACATCATGACTAATACGCAAGTAAAATTGGCGGCTCGTCCCGTCGGAAATCCCAAAGAAACAGATTTATCCATCGAAATAACCGACATCCCTGTTATCGGAGAAGGACAAGTTTTAGTAAAAACAAAATATATTTCTCTCGATCCTGCCATGCGTGGCTGGATGAACGATGGCAAATCATACATTCCACCCATCCAAATAGGCGAAGTTTTCAGAGCGGGAACGGCTGGGGAAGTCATTGAGTCAAACAATCCAAAATTTGCCATTGGCGATACCGTTACAGGTGGTTGGGGCGTGCAGGAATATGGAGTTTCAAGCGGTAAAGATTTAGTAAAAGTAGATACCAATATTGCTCCATTGACTACCTATTTAGCCACTTTGGGTATGCCTGGCATGACGGCATATTTCGGATTATTGAACACTGGACAACCCAAAGAAGGTGAAACCGTAGTGGTTTCGGGTGCATCGGGTGCAGTGGGAAGTGTGGTTGGACAAATTGCAAAAATAAAAGGTTGTAGAGTAATAGGCATTGCGGGCGACCAAGAAAAATGTGATTATTGTGTAAACGAATTGGGCTTCGATGCCTGTATCAACTATAAAACCGAAGACGTTAGAAAAGCCCTAAGAGCAGCTTGTCCACAAGGAATTGACGTGTATTTTGACAACGTAGGCGGAGAAATTTTAGATACTGTTTTGGGACAAATTAACCTCAGAGCAAGAATCGTAATCTGCGGAGCTATTTCACAATACAACAATACTGAACCCGTAAAAGGACCTTCTAATTATCTCGCATTATTGGTAAATCGTGCTAAAATGGAAGGTATTGTAGTTTTTGATAACGCTGCCAATTACGGAACAGCCGCCAAAGAAATGGCAGGTTGGATTCATGAAGGGAAATTACACTCGAAAGTAGATGTTCAAAAAGGTATTCGTAATTTCCTACCAACCTTGATGATGTTGTTTGAAGGTAAGAATTTTGGAAAGTTGATTTTGGAAGTTTAGTTTATCGGTAAACGGTGAACGGCAGACGGTAAACGGTTTTATGGTGAACGATTAATGTACCGTTTGCCGTGTACCGTTCACCGATAAATCACTTCCGATAATCCAACGCAGGTTTTCTATCCCCCAAAAGAGCCTCATATTTGAAATTTACCCCCCTTTTTTGGATAAATTCAGCCTTGGCTTTGTCGATGATGGTTTGGTCTTTGAACAAATCTAATGCCGTGCAAGCCAACGTTTTAGCTGCCACAATCATTCCTTTTTGCCCAATAGTCATGCCACTTGCTGCCGTTGATTGCCAACTGTGTGCGGCAGAACCCGATACCCACGTGGCAGTTTGCAAACCAATCGTTGGCACTGTCCAACTGACATCCCCCACATCCGTAGAACCACCGCTGGTAGCACTTTCAGCCCCATTTTTATAGTCTTTCACCAGAGCCGCATTTTCGATGGGCTGTTTTTGTTCGCCTAACGTTTCACTGATTTTTTGAGCAAACATTTTCTCTTCGTCCGTATAGGTTACGCCTCCTATCATTGCCAAATTTTGGTGCATGGTTTCTGCCAAAGTAAGGTTGGGCAAAAGGTTGAAAACTCCTCCCAATACTTCCCATTCCACCTTTGTTCCCGTGCCGAGAGCAGCACCCTGAGCGGCATTTTCAATCCGTTTCCAGACACTTTGTAGAATATCACGGTCTTTGTGGCGAGCGTAATAATAGACCTCAGCGTAAGCAGGGACTACATTGGGAGCATCGCCACCCTTTGTAATCACGTAATGAATGCGGGTATCTTGGGGGATATGTTCACGCATCATATTCACCATCATATCCATTGCTTCTACGCCATCCAAAGCCGAGCGACCACGTTCGGGTGAGGCAGCCGCATGAGCTGCAATACCCTTGAAACGAAATTTAGCATTTTTATTTGCCAAAGAAGTACCCGCATCCGTAGAATTTTGCGAGCCTGGATGCCAATGGAGTACCACATCAACGTCATTGAAAAAGCCTTCACGAACCATGTAAACTTTGCCCGAACCCCCCTCTTCGGCAGGGCAACCAAAGATTTTTACCGTACCTTTCTGTCCAGAAGATTTCAACCAATTTTTTACCTCAATGGCTGCCGCTACCGATGCCGTTCCGAAGAGATTATGTCCGCAACCGTGTCCGCCCCGTTGGTTAGGAATGGGTTTTATTTCAGGCACAGCTTCTTGTGCTAAACCTGGAAGAGCGTCATATTCCGCTAAAATACCGATGGTTGGTTTGCCTTCGCCAAAAGTTGCCAAAAATGCGGTTGGGATTCCAGCAATGCCCGCCGTTACGTTAAATCCTTCTTTTTTGAGTAAATCTTGTAATAAAATAGAAGATTTTTCTTCCATGTACCCCAACTCGGCATAATTCCAAATTTGCTTGGAAATACCCGCATATTCATCAAAACGCTTATCTATATTGGACATAACGGTTTGTTTATCAGTGTTTTGTGGAACGGGAGTGGTGGTTTTCTTTTTCTGTGAAATTGCTGTTAAACTGATGAAAGAAAGTAAAATAATTAGTGATTTTTGCATGGAATATTTTGTTGATGAAAAGATTTGATAAGTACGAATTTATCGAAAAAATAGGGCTTTTCAAAATGTGTTTTTATGATTTCAACATTTATTTTTCAGTATAATTATTACAAATTTCCCCTTTACTATCATTCAATTCATTTTCATTTTCAAACACAATTTCTATGAAAAATTTAGTGATAATTATGTTTTGCCTTACCTTATCGATAGGGATGAATGCCCAGATAGGCGTAGGTACAAAAGCCCCCAAAGGTGCGGAGGTATTTTTTGATGGTTCAAGAAAAATGTTGGACGAAAAGTGGACGTATTGGGAAGGTCCACGTTTGGCGGCAACATTGCCCATCAAATGGGAAATTAAGAGCGACCCTGCCAATGAAAAAGGCACAACCGTAAGTACCAACGACCCAGCGGGAGCAGGAGGTAAATATGGTTCAGCGGATATTGTTACTAAAGAAAAATTTCGTGATTTTAGGCTTCATGTTGAGTTTTATATTCCAGAAAAAGGCGGGAATAGCGGTGTTTACCTACAAAATCGTTATGAAATTCAAATCCTTGACGGCGATTCTACAACGCACGGAATGGCGGCAGTAATTAATGAAGAAGCCTCTCCGTATAAAGCGTATAATGGAGTTGGCAAATGGAATGCCTATGATATTAATTTCAGGGCGGCTCGTTTTAAAGATGGAAAATTGGAGGAAAAAGCAATGGTTTCGATGTATTTTAATGGTAAAAAAGTGCATACTAATAAACAAATTTCGCAAGTTTGGGGTGGTAAATTTTCGGGTGTAGATGGTGGAAATGATGGCGGAAAAGGCATCACTGACACGGCAGAAGGTCTGAAATTGCAAGCCGAAGGGCATGATGTACGGTATAGAAATATTTGGATTAAGAAAGTGAATTTGAAAACCGCAAATACTGATTTTTGATTTTTTATGGAACGCTGATGACGCAGATTTTTGTCTATGCCTCTCCGTCTGAATTTGTATTACGAACCGTCGCACCGTGTCAGATTAGCAGATTTTTTGGATTAAAATTTTACGACAAAAAATCCAAAAAATCCACTAATCACATGAATCCAAATTCAGACAGTTTTTCTTTCAATTTTTAAATCAATTCATAAATCATGAAAAAGACCATATTTTTTGTACTCATACTATTTCTAATTCTTGATAAAACCAACGCTCAACAAAAACTAAGAGTTGGCGTTGATGGACTTACCCATGACCATATTGGGCAAGTCTTGAGCAGTAATAAACGGGGTGATATTGAAATTGTGGGCATTGCCGAACCCAATAAAGCCATTGCCATGAAGTATTTGAAGCAATATAATCTGCCCGAAACTTTATGGTTTACTACTTTGGAAGAGATGATTGCTAAAACCAAACCTCAAGCCGTTTGTGCCTTCAATAGCATTATCGAGCATTTGCATACAGTAGAAGTTTGTGCTGAAAAAGGTATTCACGTAATGGTGGAAAAACCTTTGGCTACCAATCTAAAAGATGCCCAAAAAATGGCTGACTTGGCTCAAAAACATAAGATACAATTGCTGACTAATTATGAAACCACGTGGTATCCAAGCCATAGAATGGCACATACAATGATTCAAGATGAGAAGGAAATGGGGCGAATTAATAAGGTAGTTGTGCGTGACGGACACCGTGGACCCAAGGAAATTGGTTGTACACCAGAATTTCTATCTTGGCTAACTGACCCTGTGAAAAATGGGGGTGGGGCAGTAATAGATTTCGGCTGTTATGGAGCAAATTTAATGACTTGGTTTATGCAAGGTAAAAAGCCCATTTCAGTTACGGCAGTTACCAAACAAATCAAGCCCGATGTATATCCAAAAGTAGATGATGAAGCCACTATAATATTGACCTATCCGCATGCAGAGGCTATTTTAGAGGCATCTTGGAACTGGCCATTCGACAGAAAAGATACTGAAATTTACAGTCAAACTTCCTACATTTTTGCCAATAGTTCGCAGATGAAAGTGCGAAAAGGTGTACGCAATGCAGTGGAGGAAAACGTAACTTTAACTCCCATTCCAAACCCAGAGAATGATTCTTTTTTGTACCTAACTGCCGTAGTTCAAGGCAAAATTAATCCAGCCAATAGCCTTTCTTCGATTGAAAATAATTTGATTGTCGTGGAGATTTTAGAAAAGGCAATTCTGTCCGCTAAAACGGGAAAGGCGGTAATGTTTTGATGAAATATGCAGAGTTTTAGAAGTCAAAACCAATTCATAACTGAATTATATACTATCTGCCGAAATGTTCTTCCAATATCCATAGCGAGGGATTTAATCGGAGCGTCGAACCGCTCACTCACTATGGATATTGGAAGGCTTTTATTTTTTATTTACTTCCCATTCATTATTCCTTTATAATTCCTTCCATGAAAAAATCAAAAATCCTCCTCATTTTATGCTTGTTTTTTAGCCTAAATGCCATTGCCCAAAAGCCATTTACTTTATGGTACAAACAACCCGCCCGAAATTGGAATGAAGCCCTGCCCATTGGTAACGGCCGTATTGGAGCAATGATTTTTGGCAGACCCGAAAACGAACTTATCCAACTCAATGAACAAACGCTTTGGTCGGGTGGGCCAGTCAATAGAAACCCAAATCCAGAGGCATCAAAACACTTGCAGGAAGTCAGAGATGCCATTTTTGCGGAAGATTTTGCCAAAGCAAATACGCTTACCAAGCAATTGCAAGGACCTTTTACAGAAGCCTATCAACCTTTGGGAGACTTAGTTTTTCATCAAGAATTCAAAGGGCAAGTTACCGATTATTATCGTGATTTGAATATTGCTAATGCCACCGCTACTACTCGTTTCAAAGTTGGAGGAACAGAATTTACTCGTGAATTTTTCGTGTCTGCCCCTGCTCAAGTCATGGTGATGCGTTTGAAAGCAAGCACCAAAGGAGCATTAAATTTTTGGGTATCTCCCAAAAGTATTCATCCGATTTTAAAAAGTGTTTTGCCTGATAATCAGATTGTTATTCGTGGAAAAACCCCTGCTCATGCAAGTCCAAGTTATGTAAATGACCCTAACGCTATTATTTATGAAGACCAAGCAAATTGTCGAGGTACACGTTTTGACTGGCGTTTTAAAGTGAAATCTTGTGATGGAAAAGTTACGACTGATACTTCGGGTTTTCATATCTCGAATGCCACCGAAGTCGTCTTGATTTTGACTGCTGCTAGTAGTTTTAATGGTTTCGATAAATGTCCCGATTCAGAAGGAAAGGATGAAAAAGCATTGGTAGAAAATTATCTTAAACTGAGCGAAAATAAAGATTTTGAACAACTGAAAACCGCTCATGTGGCTGATTATCAAAGGTATTTCAATCGAATGAGTTTTTCTTTGAATGGAAATCCAAACGTTGATTTACCCACTGACGAAAGACTTTTGAAATATACAGAAGGAGCAAAAGACCCTGCTTTGGAGAGTCTTTATTTTCAATTTGGTAGGTATTTATTAATTTCATGTTCTCGCCCGAATGGACTTCCTGCCAATTTGCAGGGTATTTGGAATAATTCCGTTCGTCCGCCGTGGAGTTCCAACTATACCATCAATATCAATACCGAAATGAACTATTGGTTGGCAGAAATGTGCAACCTTTCAGAATTACATACGTCTCTGTTAAATCACATCAAAAACATAGCCGTTACGGGCAAAGAAACCGCCAAGAATTTCTATAACGCTCGTGGTTGGGTGGCACATCACAATTCGGACGTTTGGGCATTGTCTAACCCCGTGAGTGGCGAGCCGATGTGGGCAAATTGGACGGGCGGAGGCACGTGGTTGTGCCAGCATTTGTGGGAGCATTACGCCTTTACGGGCGATAAAAAATATTTGGCAGAAACCGCATATCCACTGATGAAAGATGCGGCAATTTTTTGTTCAGATTGG
>JANPGQ010000420.1:0-2928 GCA_031423975.1 Cytophagales bacterium
ATCAAAATTTCCTTGATACCCGAAAGCATCAAAATCGACAGAGGATAATAAATCATCGGTTTGTCGTAAACGGGCATTAGTTGCTTACTAACTGCCAAAGTCAATGGGTGGAGGCGAGTGCCTGAGCCACCTGCAAGTATGATTCCTTTCATTTTTTAATGAGTGAGTTGTGAATGAGTGAAACAAAGCCTTCTCAAATTTTTCTATCTTTTCTAACCTACCTATGTGGTCATAAAGCTGACAAAGCTACTTTCAAACTATCTCGCCAATATGGAATTTCGATACCAAAAGTAGATTTAATTTTAGTCTTATCCATTGCCGAAAAGGCTGGTCTGGCGGCTTTGGTGGTGTATTCACTGGTTTTTAAAGGCTTTACGATAACCTCAATATTGCCCAATTCAAAAATTGCCTGAGCGAAATCATACCAAGAAATTGCTCCTTCGTTGCTATAATGATAAATTCCATAAGCCTTTTTATCGGAAGCAATAATATCTAACAAGGCTCCTGCCAAATCAACGCCATAGGTTGGCGTGCCTACTTGGTCAGCGATAATTCCCAAGGAATCACGGTCAGTACCCAATTTTATCATGGTTTTCATGAAATTATTGGCAAATTCCGAATACAACCAAGCCGTTCTGATGATATAATATTCTGTTAATGAATCGCTTACGGATTTTTCTCCTTCTAATTTTGTCAATCCATAAACACTAATTGGTTCAGCGGGATGATTTTCATTTAAAAGTGTTGGAATGTTTCCTTCAAACACAAAATCGGTAGAAACGTGCAATAAAGTTGCTCCAAATTGAACGCAAAGTTTAGCAATATTTTCTGCTCCATCACGGTTAATTTTACGAGATAAATCTACCTCATCCTCTGCTTTGTCCACAGCAGTATAAGCCGCACAATTGATGACATACTCTGGTTTTTCTTGGTTAAAAAGGTCTTCTAAAACCTTCATATCCAAAATATTACCCACAAATTCATCTACGAACGAAATGGAAGTGATACCTCGTTCAGTAGCTACTTTTTGTAAGCATTGCCCTAATTGACCAACTCCGCCTAAAACTAATATTTTCATGTGTTAATTAATCGTTAAGTTTGAAGTAAATTCTTTGAATGAAGTACACTTTTGACTGTTCTGTAAATCTTCAAAATCTTGCTTTGTGGTGTAACTTACTAATGATTCTACTTCACTTGCTTGTTTACGATAAGGTTCGTTAATGATTTTTAAAATATCTTTGATTATTTCAGCAGGATGTAAAAAGGTTGTTTCTGGGTCTATTTCTGATAAATCTAATCCTGTTTTTTCTTTAATACTTTGATTTGAAATTCCCTTACGCTCCCACAATTTCGGGATACCTAAAAACCATGCTTCTAATTCCATAATGGCGAAATGGAATTTTATATTTTGAGGCTTAATTGCTTTCTGTTCAAGCGTTTTATTTGTTCCCTCAATAAATTTATGATTCAGTTCAGGCTTAATTTCACGAGGTTGCTTCATAGCTTCAATATAATCACTGGAATACATATCTCTCAATCCAATTATTCTTTCATAGCCAGCATTCCAAAGTAATTGTTCTCGGTTCAAAATTCTTTGTAGTACGCTTGTATCGTTGCCAACATTAATTATTTGAAAATGAAATGTTGCCTCAGTATTTGGAAAATCATATTCAGCCGATTGAATTCTTTCATCTCTAAAAAGATTTCTACATTCTAAGTCAATACCTTGATATTCAAACTGTTTTAATAAATATTCTCGTACAAAAATCAACTCAGATTGCCCCTCAACAAATATGGCTATTTTTTTCATAAGTGGCTATCAATATAATCAGATGAGAAAAAATCGAAATTTGAAAGTCCAGTAAATTTGAAATTTTCAAACAATTCTGGGTGGTTAAATTTATTTAAAGCGGAAACTATTTTTCCATTGCGTGTTAGAACATTCCAGTAATCAATATTCACAACTTCCATTAAAAAACTGTCATTAGAAGTAGCCACAAGTTGAATATTATTTTCTTTACATCGTTTGAATATTATTTTACCTAATTCTTTTGCCCTAATATAATCCAAACCTTCTCCCAAATCATCTATTAAAAGGGTACCAATCTTATTTTTACTAATTAAATATTCAAGATAGATAAATAAACATAGGGTACGCATCATTCCTTGCGATAATTCATATTGATAAATTTTTGTATTTATACCTTCTTCTGTTAAAGCTAAAAAGTGATTGTTATTTCCAATGGATTTATACTCAATATCCGAAATTTTAAAACCAACGGAATTAAAATTATTAATAACATTTTGTTGAATTTCTGTGCTTAATATAGAATATAACTTAGGATAATGTTCATAAATAGATTCTGTGAAAACTGTTTCATTTCCGGCATTAATTGAAGAGAATGCTAATTCATAAGAATTTTTTGCCCAATTAAGAATACTTTCAATGTAAGGATATTCCTTTGTATCTCTTCTACTCAGTAATGCTAATTTGTCAATAGGAGGATTAAATACATCATATTCTTTTTTAATTTCAGAAAAAATAAAACAACTTTCATCGTCTTCACGCTCTAATAGAGTTTTACTCCCAAGAAATAAGGATTCATTAACCACAAATGTGGTGAAAATGTCACCACTAATTTTTAATTTATATGTGAGTATATTATTTAAGTCAGTTATCCATGAAATTTCCCAAATGCCATCTAATTCAGATAAATCTCCAGATGAAATAAAACTTTTGAAGGTATTTAAGTAAGATAAAGTTTTCGATTTTCCAGTCCCATTAGTACCCACAAGAAGATTTACCTCTTGCAAATCAATCTTTTGCAAAACCCAATCTTTACTTTCAAATGAAAAACTTTTAATCCTCATTATTTTCTAACGATTTGAGTACATACTTTCATAATATTTCTGATAATTCCCCGAAGT
>JANPGQ010000421.1:0-2444 GCA_031423975.1 Cytophagales bacterium
ATTTGGCGGTCAGGAGCCTGGTTCAGACAGCGAAATTGCTACATTTTGCAAAAAGAATTATGGCGTAAATTTCCCTATGTTTTCAAAGGTTGTTGTGAAGGGAGAAGGCAAATGTGATTTATATAAGTGGCTCACTACCAAGTCATTAAATGGCTGGAACGATAAAGAGCCATCATGGAATTTCTGTAAATATATCGTTAATGAAAAAGGCGAATTGACCCATTTCTTTGCATCGGGTGTGAAGCCAGATAGTAAGGAATTTATGGAAGCCATTAAATAATTGGTAAAAGGTGAACGGTACACGGTTAAAGGCGAAATAAAAGGTCTTCAATTGTGTACCGTTTACCCTTTACCGTTCACCGTTCACCGAAAATATGAAACATTGGATTTCTGCGGCTCGTCCACGTACTTTGCCCCTTGCCCTTTCAAGTATTTTAATGGGTAGTTTTTTGGCGGCGGGTTCACACGCTTTTTCTTGGACAATCTTTGGCTTAGCCGTCCTCACAACCACTTTTTTACAAATATTATCCAACTTTGCGAATGACTATGGCGATACCGTCAGCGGTGTAGATACCGCAGAACGTACCGTAGCAACCCGTGCCGTACAGACGGGGGCAATCACTCGTCAACAAATGACACGAGCCATTATTCTGATGTCCATTTTGTCATTTATCTCAGGTTCTCTCCTGATTTTCAAGGGATTAGAAAACACTTCAACCCAAACCATCCTGACTTTTTTTGGTATTGGCATTTTGGCAATCATTGCCGCCATTACTTATACCGTTGGCAAAAGACCTTATGGATACATGGGCTTAGGCGATATTTCGGTACTGATTTTCTTTGGTTGGGTGGGCGTGTTGGGTACGTATTACCTACATACACACGAGTTCAATTGGCTGAATCTTTTACCGGCTACTTCCTGCGGACTTTTTGCCGTTGGCGTACTGAATATCAATAATATTAGAGATATTGATTCGGATATTAAGACGGGGAAAAACTCTATTCCAGTGCGTTTGGGCAAAGATAAAGCCGTGATTTACCATTGGTTTTTATTGATTATGGGATTCGTTTGTGCCGTGATTTATAGTGTTACCGTTACATTTTCTTTGACTCATTGGATATTTTTAGTTACTCTACCGCTACTAATAAAAATTGGCAAGGGAGTTCAAAACGGTAAAAATCCAGCTCAAATTGACCCATTTTTAAAGGTCATGGCTCTCACAACTTTATTATTTGTAATTACTTTCGGAATTGGACAGGTGTTTTAAAAGAGATTAGATAACAGCGAATAGATTTTGACGTTTTATCAAGGAACTTTTAGGGCTTATTCATAGTTCTAAAGAAGATTATTGGTGAGTTGAAATGATTTCATATTTCATAACTCATATTTCATAACTCAAAAAATCATGGTAACAGTAACTGATATAGCAGCTAATAAAATCATAGAACTTCGTCAGAAAGAAGGGCTTACCGAAAATTATAACGTCCGTGTAGCCGTAGAAGGTGGTGGATGTTCGGGATTGATGTACAACCTTGATTTCGCTTCAGAACAAAAGCCAACCGATATGGTTTTTGAAGACAAAGGCGTAAAAATTATGGTGGATAAAAAATCAATTTTATACCTTGCTGGCACAGAATTAGACTTTTCAGATGGTCTGAACGGTAAAGGCTTTCAATTCGTTAATCCAAATGCTACTCGTACTTGTGGGTGCGGAGAGAGTTTTGCGGTTTAGATTTTGAAAGACGATATAAAAAAAGTCCCTGCAAATTTAGGTTTGCAGGGACTTTTTTTATGAGATTTCTGTTCTGATATTTATAAAATTCCAAACTTTCTTTTCTTGTTTAGTGAAATAGTTGTGGCACTCGCAAGTGTCGTTGAAATTGTTTTCATAGTTTCTTCTGATACAACTCCTTTTGAACATTCTGGGTCATTTGAAAGAAGGTTCTTGATTTCTACAACGCTTCGTTCTCGAATGTCTGAGCAATCTACAAATGAGTTATGATCTATAAAATCATACATTTGAGAATCAAGGGGAACATTTAAGCCTTTTAAATATTCGTTATGAAAAATATTTTGATTTATCGAAGAATTGATAAATACAGTTCCTAAAAGTACCTTGTGCTCAGAAAATCCAATCACAATAAAATACTTTATTTTGGGTGGAGTTGTATCTTTCACAAAAACTCTAATCACACTTCCTACTTGAATATTTCTATCCGCAAAATCATCTCTAAATGACTGAGGAAACAAGTCACTTAAATCTGTCATGCAAATGTAAGTTCTTGGTTTTCTGCCATTATTGTAATGTAATTTAACATTTCTGGACTTGCTCCGCCAGATTTAGCTATTGCTAAAATATCCATTTCATCATTTACATTAGCTTTTTCCCAAGCCTTATCATGAGATTTACTTGATAAAGCATTAAAAGATAATCTTTTATTTT
>JANPGQ010000422.1:0-7525 GCA_031423975.1 Cytophagales bacterium
ATAATAGTATTTTTTTAAATTTCATTTTGGAGATAAATTTTAAGAAATATGGAAATAATTTCAATTGTCCTGTGCTTTTACAAAAAAGCATTTTTTTCTATATTTTTACTCGAAATGTAGGATAAGCAAAAGAGCCGATGAGTTTTTAAACCCATCGACTCTTTTGGCTTGTAATAAAAAATTGATTTATATTTTTTCCTACGAATAACTCAACCCATATTGTTTCAAAACCTCATCAGGAACGCCTTCCCATGTATTAGGTTTATTACCTTGATAATCCATGTCTTTATGACCCATTTCGGATGAATAAAAACCCGAAGCCGTTAGATTTCGCATTAATGAAAAGAACGCTACACCTTGCGAAAACTCCTTTTTGGCTTTGTCTGTATAAGCAATATCATCCACAATATTAATTTGTTCGGCGGAGGTACAAGCCGTGAAATCCTTTCCAAAACGCTTGATTGCCGTTGAATCCAACCAGCGTAATCCTCCACGCATGGGAGTTTTAAATTCGGGTTTATCTTTGGTAATAAATTCAATGAAAGCTGGCACACCCGCTTGTGAGGCACTACCCGAAATTTTATCGGCAGGAATAATAATATCCGAAAGCACCGTAATGGTCTTCATCTCATGGTCGGAATAAAATTTTTCTGCCAATAATCGGGCATCACGTTCCATTTCGTCTTTGGTTCGCCCATACGTGTATTTGGCAGTTGACGAACCTACTTTTACTTTAGGTTTTGGCTTTGGACCATCCAACATTTCAGCCGCTAAGGCATCATTGCCCACCACCGCCATTCCAAGCGATGATAGCCCTATATTTTTAAGAAAATCTCTTTTTTTCATGATTAATTAATGGGACACAGATAACACTGATGCTACGCAATCGAAACGTCGAAACGCACAGATTTAAAAGGATTTTTATCTGTGAAAATCTGTGTGTCTGTAAGAACCTGTGTCATCTGTGTCCCATTTTGTTTGTTTTATAAATTACCCATTTTCTTTTGCTCGGTAATAAAATTAGAAGTACGAGCCGATAATGCCAAAATTGTCCATGTTGCATTTTTATCACCCTGCGAAACAAAAGGAGCGGCATCGGCTACGAATAGATTTTTTACATCATGGGCTTGGCAATTACTGTTCAATACTGACGTTTTAGGGTCATTCCCCATTCTGGCAGTACCTACTTCGTGGATAATTTTGCCTGGTTCTGCTAATCCGTAGTTGGTTTTTGCATCAGGTTTATTACCTAATGGAACACCACCAATTTCGTGAATAATTTGCTCGAAAGTATCCTGCATGTGTTTCGCTTGCTTGATTTCATAGTCCGACCAAGTATAATTAAATCTCAATACTGGAATACCAAATTTATCCACTACCGTTGGGTCTATTTCGCAATAGTTGTTGTAATCAGGCACGGGTTCGCCACGACCTGCCATGCCAATATACGCTCCATAAAATCTTCGGTAATCTTCTTTTAATGAAGCACCATAACCACCTGCGGCTTTTTTGATGCCTTCTCGAGTAGGATATTTTTCGTTAATTCCTTCAATACCCCAACCAAAACCGTAGGCTGGCATACCCATACCACCACCGTATTCGATGTGATAACCTCTTGGGAAATCTAATTTTTTGTTATCCAACCACCAAGGCGTATAAACGTGCATTCCGCCAACGCCGTCTTCGTTATAGCGTTTTCTGTCGAACAATGCGGGAATAATGGCCGAGCGAGAAGCACCCGTTGAGTCATTGATGTATCTTCCTACAATGCCGCTTGAATTGCCTAAGCCGTTGGGGAATCTGCTTGATTTTGAATTTAATAACAAACGAGCCGTTTCGCCAGCACTTGCCGCCAAGATGACAATTTTGCCTCGCACGGTTTTTTCAGTCATCGTTACGGTATCCACATAAGATACGCCCGAAGCCAAACCCGTTGTGGGGTCAGTTAATACTTCACGAGCCATGGCATACGTTATAAGCGTACAGTTGCCCGTTTTGATGGCTGGAATCATGAGTACCGAAGAAGAAGAGAAATCGGCATAAGCCAGACATGCTCTACTGCATTGGCTACAATAAAAACACGCTCCACGGTCTTTATTGATAGCTTTTGTAAGAATTGATAGCCTCGAAGGAATCGTTGGAATGCCTAATTTTTTATTGCTTCGTTGGAGCATCAATTCATGCAAACGTGGTTTGGGCGGAGGAAGAAAATATCCATCGGGATTGTTGTGGATTCCTTCATTGGTGCCAAAAACCCCAATCAATTTATCAACATAATCGTAATATGGTTTTACGTCATCGTAACCGATAGGCCAGTCATCACCTAAGCCATCAATGGATTTACGCTTAAAGTCGTCAGGACCAAAGCGGAGAGAAATACGTCCCCAGTGGTTGGTACGTCCGCCCAACATTCTGGAACGAAACCAGTTAAATTCTGTACCTTTTGTGGTGGTATAAGGTTCGCCGTCAATCTGCCAACCACCATAAGCGGCATCAAAATCGCCAAAAGCACGGGTTGAATTAGCCCCACGTCGAGGAGATTCCCAGGGAGCTTTTAATTGCGTGATATATTTGGGGTCGGCGGGGTCAAAATATTGCCCTGCTTCCAACACGCACACTTTTGCACCCGCTTTGGTGAGTTCGTGGGCAGCCATTCCGCCACCCGCACCCGAACCTACAATGATGACATCATAGACGGTTGTGGGTTCTTTTATTTGAAAATCAAGCATTATAAATGTGTTTTGAAATGTTTTGAGTTGCGATGGATTATTAAGAGATTCAAAATACGATACTGAATATTTTATGCTCAAATATATTGTTTTTTTTCGAGTTTTAATCATTCAATTTGTTTCATTTATTATTCAATCAAAACTTAAATGGTTTGATTAATCACCTTTTGATTACTAACTTGTATATTACCGTAAAATCAACCAAAATGCGTTTCAAAAAACTATTAATTCTGCTTACTTTTCTTTCGTTTGCTAATTTCATATTTGCACAAGATAATCCACGTTATTTAGCTTTTTCATTAATCAATCTCGAACACCGAAATCCTCAGTTGGACGATATTAACAAGGCGGCTGACTTGGGCATGAATGCCTTCATTATCAGTATTCGCAAGGATGTAATTGTGGGCAAAAAAGTGAGTGCCACCAACCCTTGGGAACAGTATGATAACCAGATAAAAGTGGCTCGAGAAAGAGGCATGAAAATCTGTTTCAGAATCGTTTTTGCTACTTGGTGCAACAACAAAACCGTTGGCGAACCTTTGGATAATAACGTACCCACTTGTAGCGGTTTTGATGCTTCCGAAAGAATGTTAGGGCTTGATGCTAAGGGGGTTGCCAGAGTTCATCAACAATCTTTTGGTTATACGGGTTGTGATGTTTTTGATGATTGTGGACAGATGATGACTACCAGTTTATCTTCTCCCAAAACGACCAAAGAAATGCAAGATTTCACGCTCGAAGTTTTGCAAAGATACAAGCCCGTTATTGATGCTGGAGAGGTAATTTATGTATCCGCAGTGATTACACCAGAGCAAGAATTTGGCTATCCTTTTTCTACTACAAAAGGCTTAGATGGTATTTCTATTTCGCTTTTTGACTATTCACAATCCATGATAAATGGTTTTCGGGAATGGGTAAAAATTAAATATGCTAATGATTTTACGAAGTTGAAAACCGTTTGGGGAAGTTATGCCAATACTTTTACAGGTTTCTCGAATATTGAGCCACCCCGACCAACAGGGTCTTTTAACTGGTCAGTTTTTTTGTTGGGACAAGCAGGAAATGATTGGTACACCTATCGTCATTTTGTATTGAAAAATTATTCACAATCCTTTCTGAAAACCGTTAAAAATTTTGATAATCGCTTGAAAGTTGTCAATGATTACGGTTCCATTAACGACCAACCAAGTGTTCAAAGAGGTTCGTTTTCTTTTAAAGATATTGGTGAAGGAACGGATGGCGTGAAAATGAATAGTTCGCCCTACCAAGACCACCGTTTTATTATGGATGTTGCCCGAACCAATTTCCCCGACAAATGGGTGATGATGGAGGTGGAGTCTTTTAGAGATAGAACCGATTTACAGGAATTACATTTCACCGAAGCCTTTACGCATGGAGCAAAATTGGTAGGTGCTTTTGCCTTCGATGTCATTAATAATCAGGCACATAGAGAAATGTTGCAACGAATGACGAATAAATTTATCAAGGGAAATCAACAAGTGGAGAAGATTGAAACCTGTGGGACAACGATAAGTTCGGTTTATGAATTGTTGGAAGATGGTGGTTGTGCTTTCAAAAAAGCTGACCCACAAAGTGATTGCCGTTCGTACAGAGATTGGGCAAATTTGAAAAAAGTCAATGGCGACAAACCCGTCAGAGTGGTATTAGACGAAAGTTTTATTACGGGAAAACCCTTCAAATTAACCCAAAATGATCTGTCAGCCTGTGGTTCAATTCCTAATTTCAAAGAAACGTATTCAACTGATTGTCAAAAAGTTGGGGTAAAGCCAAAAGCATCTGAAAATCTGAAAGGGATGATTGAAACTTCTACTTGCGATAGGATTTCGGGCTGGGCATTGAATACTAAAAATTTAGACGAAATCCAGACAGTAGATATTTATGTGGACAGTGTAAAAATTGGAACAACCCAAGCAAACGTGGGCAATCGTCCTGATTTGGTAACGACTTTCAGTTCTAACAAAGCTAATTTCAGAGGATTTACCTTTGTACTACCCGATTCGGCTTGGTATAAATCTGGTCAGGCTAAAAGAATTTATGCTCGTTTTGCCAATACCAACACTTTATTGGAAGATAGTGGCGATTTGAAAACGCTCGCTTGTGAGGGTACGGGTTCGGGCATTTGCGGACAAAAATATCGTTTAATTGTTTCGCCAGATTCATTGACTAATGTTTTGACGAGGGCTACGGATTATAAAATTTTGGTTTCGTCAAATACTCGTTGGAATATTGTTAAAAATGTTAATTGGCTGACTGTCAGTTCCGATACAGGTAGTTTTAATAATTCTTTTACCCTGAAAATAACCGCCAATTCCGATACTGGAACACGTCGAGGAAGGGTTACGCTAACGGCAGGGAATTTGACTAAAAGTATTATGATTGCCCAAAAAGGAGTGGGGCAACCATATCTCACGGTTTCGCCAGATTCTATCACCACCATCACTTTTGTAGGGGCTGAATATCGAGTGGTGGTAGCATCAAATGTGAAATTGAAACTCGCTAAAAATGTCAATTGGATAACTACCGACCCCGTAACCGACATTGATAATGGTTCGTTTGGATTACGAATTGAACCCAATCCAGATACGGCAACTCGCAAGGGAAAATTGACGGTTTCGGGTCAGGGCGTAACGAAGAATTTTTATATCATCCAAAAAGGAAAAGGTCAGGCGTGCGTAGGTTGCAATGTTCCGATTGATACCGATAAACCTTTCAACGACCCCAATGATATTGCTGGTAGAATTGCCCCTGCAACATATAGAGGCTGGGTAGAATCAGTAAACTGTTGTAGCATCAAAGGCTGGGCGTTTGATAGTCAGAATTATGATGAAAATTTAACGGTTGATATTTACTTAGATAAGCAATTAATAGGCTCTACACCCGCCAATAAGGGTTATCGGACGGATTTGGCTTTCAATTATCAAAGCGATAAATTGCTTTATAAATCTTTCTGTTTCCCCGTTCCAAAATCAACGTTGGATTCTTTCAAAAATGGCAAAGATAAACAACTTTATGTCCGTTTTGGCGGAACAATTACTAAATTATTCACGCCCGAACAGCGATATTTAAACTGTAAACCCAATACTATTTGCCCCGAAGGACAAAGCTGTGAAGAGATAGCTTATCAAGATTATTTGGAAGCAGTTTTTCCAAATCCGAGTAATGGAAAATATACTTTGCAGTTGTATTCCCTTAAAAATCAGACGGCTACGTTTAAGTTGGTTGATACCCAAGGAATGCTTTTGAAGAATGTGAAATACGATGTGGTGGAAGGATTGAACAATATAGAATTGGATGCTACGGGTGTGAAAAATGGGGTGATTTTACTTTCAATTTTTATGGAAAATGGAAATGGTTTATTCAAAAGACTCATCAAGATTGAATGAAAGAATACAGGTAAAAGGGAGGCAGGAGAAAAAAATATATCCTATCTCCCTTCCTACTATTTCTTTTCGTCCTTATAAAACATTAGAAGTTTGCTCTTTAATTTTCTCCAATTCGTCCTTCATATTTACTACAATTCTTTGCAAAACTACATCGTTTGCTTTTGAACCAATCGTATTAATTTCACGACCAATCTCTTGGGAAAGGAAGTTTAATTTCTTGCCATTTCCTTCCTTCAAAACATCCTTGAAATAGTTTAAATGAGTACGCAAACGCACTTTTTCTTCCGAAATATCGTATTTTTCAATGTAATAAATCAATTCTTGCTCAAAACGATTTTTATCAAATTCTTCATCTCCCAAAAGATCAGTTACCGACTTTCTTAAACGTTCACGCACGGCGGGAATTCGGGTTTTATCTTGGGCTTCGGCTTCGGTCAAAAGCTCGCCAATTCGGTCAATGTATTCGATGAATTTATTAGAAACGATAGCCCCTTCACGCAAACGAAATTTGGTACACTCTTCGATGGCTTGGTTGACTGTTTTCAAAATCTGTTTCCACTCTGCTTCGGCTTGTTCTTCTGATGCTACTTCAGTATTGAAAGCATTAGGCAATGTTAGAGCTATTTTGAACAATTCGGTAGTGTCTGCTCCACCAAAAGCATCGGCAGATTGTTTCAAATCCTTCATATATGCCTGTACCAAAGGCTGATTGATATTCGTACCAGAACTGGCTACATCAGTATAATTAGTGGTCAGATTAAACTCAATTTTACCTCTTTTTTGCTAATAAATCTGGGCGTAAGGACAAAGGTCTTTTGCAAGGCTTTGTTATCTTTAATATTCTGACTATCAAGCCATTGCAATTCTTTTTCACTGGCGTTGATTTCTATGAGTTGAGCAAGTAAATTATTCAAGGTCTTCGGATTGATGATGTGTGTAATAATAATCCCCAAAGATAATTATGAATTATCTAAAAATTTGTTAAACCCGATATATAAGTAATTGTTCATATTTTGTATTTCAATTTTTAGTTTTTGGTATTCATTTTTTCCGAACATCGAACATTCTGCAACGAATCATAAACATCGAATCACAAGCATCGAACATCGAAATATTAATCGTAAATTTGCAAAACAACAACATTACACAAATCTAACATTATGCTCAAATCAATGACTGGCTTTGGAAAAGCTACTTCTGAATCAAGTAGTTTGACCGTTACTGCCGAAGTAAAATCGCTAAACTCTAAATTCACTGATATTTATTGTAGAATACCTAAAAGCCTGTCTTTCAGAGAAATAGAAATCAGAAATCTATTGACACAGGCTTTGGAAAGAGGTAAAATTGAGTTTAATCTGACCACTAATTATACTGATGTAGCCAGTTCTGGTA
>JANPGQ010000423.1:0-10014 GCA_031423975.1 Cytophagales bacterium
GCAATTTAAAATAGTTACTTGCCAAAAATGTGGGTTTCGATTTACAAATCCTCGACCAGACGGTGAGGCTATTGGCGAATATTACAAGGCTGAATCCTATATTTCACATACAAATACTTCAAAAGGATTAATCTCAAAAATATATCAAGAGGTTCGGAGGTTTACTTTAAAAGGGAAATTAAATCTTATCAACAGATTGTCTCCCAAAAAAGGAAAACTATTAGATGTCGGTTGTGGAACGGGAATGTTCTTGAATGTAGCTCGTGAAAATGGCTGGAAAGTTAATGGTATAGAACCTGACGTAGGAGCAAGGGCAATTGCGGAAGAAACTAATGGGATAAAAATCAATGATGAAATATTATCATCTTTCCAAAATGAGACTTTTGAGGTAATTTCACTTTGGCACGTACTCGAACATATCCATCAATTGAACGATACAATTGACTGGTTGAAAGAAAGGTTGTCAAAAGATGGTTCATTAATCATTGCAGTGCCAAATCATGAATCAAAAGATGCGGAAATTTATCAAGAAAAATGGGCAGCTTATGATGTACCGAGACATCTGTATCATTTCTCTCAACATACTATTAAAGAACTTTTTGCCAAACACGGCTTTGAACTGAAAGAGACTTTACCCATGAAATTTGATTCGTTTTATGTTTCTATGTTGAGTACCAAATACCAAACAAGCAAAATCAATTATATAAAGGCTTTTATTGATGGATTGAAATCGAATCTAAATGCCAGTAAGCAAAACCAAAATTATTCAAGTTTGATTTACGTTTTTAAGAAGTTTTAAACATAATAACACAATTTCCACAACCCTCAGTAGTTTAAGAATTACTGAGGGTTTATTTTTGCTCTTGGTTTAATTACTATAAACTCACAATTTTCCACAATTTCGTAGAAACCAAATAATCACGGAGTAATTCAAAAAATCAAAATGTGATTATCCACAAAGTTTTCAACATATTAACATGAGATTAAAACACATAGTATTGATAAGTTTTTGGAGTTTTATTATTGCAGAAATGCTTTTTAGTTGCGCTCAAATAGTTGCCCCAACGGGTGGGAAAAAAGATACACTTGCCCCAAAAATTGTAAAGACATTTCCCAATAATCAATCAAAGGGTTTTAATGGGAAATTAATAGAAATACAATTCGATGAATATGTAAGTGTTACTAATATTCAACAGCAATTATCCATTACTCCAAATTTGGAAGGAACTTATGAAACCAAAATTTTGCCCAAAGGAGCAAGACTAACTTTTGATAAACCTTTCAGAGAAAATACTACTTATAGTTTTAATTTCAGAAATACTTTCAAAGATATGAATGAAGGTAATCCTGCAAAAAATGTTCGTTTGGTTTTTAGTACAGGAAAATATATTGATTCTTTGGAAGTGAGTGGAAAAGTGAAAAATCCGCAAACGAATAAACCGATGTTAGATATAAGTGTGGGGCTTTATGTTTTTTCAGATACTTTAAATCCTAAAAAAGTGAAGCCTTATTATTTCATGAAGACTGATACTTCTGGAAATTTTAAAATAGAAAATGTGGCAGCGGGAAAATACAGAATCTATGCCATTGGAGATGGCAATAATAACTTACTCTATGAAGAAGCAAAAGAAGTTTTAGGAATAATAAAAGACACTATAACCTTGAAAAACAGTATTCAAAATTTGGAAATCTACATGGCAAATGCGAACAAAATAATGAATAAAGTATTAAAAAGTAGAAGTACATCTAATTATTACTATCTTGAATATAATAGAGGTATCAAAAAAGTGTTTATCAATTTTGCCAATAAAAAAGATAGCATGAATTATCAACAAATGGATGCCCGAAATGTAAGAATCTTTAATACTAATAATGTTTCAACAGATACAATAAAGATTAAAATTTCAGTAACAGATTCCTTAGATAGAGTTTTTACACATGACCAAAAAATAAAATTTAAAGTCAGAACGAAGAAAGATACGGTGGGTGTCAAAGAAGAATTTATTTTTAAAACGAATCCAGCAAGTGGTCAGGATATTGATTTGAATGAAACTGGCTATATTTTTACCTTTACGAAGCCAATCAAAAATTATGATTTAAAGAAACTCGAATTCATGAATGATACACTCGTGCGTGTGCCTATTACGGAAAAAGATATTAAATGGAATAGTGAAAAAACGGAACTGAAAATTCAATTAGATGCCAAAAAGCCCAAAGAGTTGATACGACTAAAAATGCAGAAGGCGGCTTTTATATCAATTGAAAATGATTCGACTGGAAAATTAGTATCAAGCTATCAATTACGAGACCCTGAAAATTATGGAATTATCAGTGGAGAAATCAAAAATGCGAAAGAGAAAGCATTTATCGTTGAACTATTAGATGAAAAATATGATGTAGTGAAAAAAGTGGACAACGTATCAAAGTATCAATTCGACTTCGTAAAACCTGGTATTTACTATCTTAGATTAATAGTGGATGAAAATCGGAATTCTCGTTGGGATACGGGGGACTTAGAAAAAAATATCCTCCCCGAAGTGATACAAGTGAAAGCTGATAAGATAAAGTTGAAAGCAAATTTTGAATTGACAGGATATGATTTTGTGATAGAGTAAAGCTAAAAACAAATTACATCTCTAAAAACCTCTGTGGATAACCCCACAAAATCAACTATTAGCCTTTTGAAAAAGTGGATAAGTATATGATTTTTGGGTATCGTTTTTGTGTATAAGTGATAGGGCGATGTGGATTATAAAAGTGGTCAAAATGGAGCGTGGAAAACTATGGTAATTATCACCATAAAAAAGGAATCGAAAGTAGATAACAAAGTCATTGTGGAAGACGTTGATTAATATACAATACTTATGCACATAATTGTAGATAAAATATAAACTATCTATAAATCAATTAGTTATGTGTTGATAACTCGACATTAACTGTGGATAAAAGAATTAAAATAAACATTGGTTCGTGAAAAATATGTTTCACAGTGGTATTCCACATATACACAGCTTAATAGAAGTAATAGTTTTCTCTTTTTTAAAAAACTTAAATAAAAAAAATGATTTATTATAAGATGTTAATGTTCAAAACTTTTTCAAAAAAAATCTTTCTCTTGGGATTAATGCTTTTTTCAATTGGGGTTTTCGCACAGGAGGCTGAGTTAGGGATGGAATATATGAAAGCGGGAGAGTATGAGAAAGCGAAAACCGTTTTTCAGAAAGTCGCCAAAAATAAGGAGGCAGTAAAATCTATCCACAAGCCATATTTGCAGACCCTCATTAAATTGAAGGAGTATGATGAAGCGGAGAAGTTCTTGAAAAAACAAATCAAGAGTTCAAACTTCAACGCTGTCTATATGGTGGATTATGCAAGGCTCTTGGAATTAAACGATAAAAAAGAGGAGGCTCAGAAGGAATACAGTTTGGCGATTAATAAAGTGAAAGCCGATGAGGTAGGAATAATGGAATTGGTAAATGATTTCTCCCAAAATCAACAATTAGATTTGGCAGCCCAAACTATTGAAAACGCAAGAACGTTTGCCCATTCAGAAGATAAGTTTGCGATTCAGTTGGCAAAACTGTATCGTATTCAAGGCAAAATACCGCTTATGATTGAGGAGTATCTAAAATTTGGTATCATGGCTGACAATCGAGATATGGTACAATCAATCTTACAAGATGAACTAAAAGATGAAAAGGAAATTGAGCAATTAGAAAAAGTGCTTTACGCAAAAGTTCAAAAATATCCCGATGTGGCATATTATAGTGAAATCTTAATCTGGCACATGATTCAAAAGAAGGAATTTTACAAAGCCTTTGTACAAGCACGAGCATTAGACAGACGTTATCGGAAAGAAGGCGTTCAGGTTACGGATTTGGGATTCTTAGCCCATCAGAATAAAGACTATGTCAATTCGGGAAAGATATTTGAATATTTAGTGAAAGAATATCCCAAAGGGCAAAATTATCCACTTTGGCGACGAATGTTGATAAATGCAAAGGAGGAAGTTATCAAAAATGTGTTTCCTATCAACACTGCCGACATCAGATTGTTAATAACTGAGTATTCCAAGATGTTGGAGGAATTGGGGACAAATCAAAAAACCT
Source organism: Cytophagales bacterium (assembly GCA_031423975.1). GTDB lineage: Bacteria > Bacteroidota > Bacteroidia > Cytophagales > Spirosomataceae > Arcicella. The sequence goes on from JANPGQ010000423.1 coordinate 4,110, forward strand.
TGGAAGCCCTCAGAAGCAAAGGGCTTTTATATGCTTTTTATCTCAACGAAAAGGATACTGCCATCGTAGTTTTAGAAAATGCCATCAAATTGGCTAACAATGACCAACAGTTTATAGACCGCTGTAAATTGGATTTAGGAGATGTCTATTTATTAAAGTCAGAACCTTGGGAAGCTACGCTGATTTATTCACAAGTAGAAAAATCTGAAAAGGATAGTCCATTGGGTTACGATGCCAAATTGAGAAACGCCAGATTAGCTTATTTCAGAGGAGATTTTGAATTATCTCGTGAGGTCTTAGATATTCTAAAACAAGCCACCACTCGAGAAATAGCCAACGATGCGATGGATTTGAGTTTGTTAATTTTAGAAAATACAGGAACTGACACCACTGAAAAAGCGATGAAAGCGTATTCTAATGCCGAGTTGCTTTTATTTCAACATCGAAACGAAGAAGCATTGGCAAGTTTAAATGTCATGGAAAAAACATTTAAGGGCGACCCACTTGAAGATGATATAATTTACCTTAGAGCCATGACTTATTTAAAACAAGGTGATGTGGAAAAAGGAGTTAAAGATTTGGAAACAATACTCCAAAAATTCCCCATTGAGTTGAAAGGAGATGATGCGATGTATAATTTGGCAAAAACTTATCAAGAAAAATTGAGTCAGCCTTCAAAAGCCATGAAATTATACCAAGAGTTATTAACAAAATACCCAGGAAGTATTTACGGAGCTGATGCCAGAAAAAGATTCAGAATTTTGAGAGGTGATACAATAAACTGATTTAATTATGAGTTATGAATTATGAGAAATGAATCATATAATGTTTCTCATAATTCATAAACCCTTCTCCCAAATTGCATGACAAAAATTTACTTTTGAAAATATAAAGAAACTGAAGTTAAAACGAATGTTTCATTTATCCACAAAATTAAGTTTATCCACAAAATCTCATGCAAAATTCAAGAATTCCCCAAAGCATGATTTATTATAAACCTCTATTTTAGAGTTGGGGCGTGCCTTATCCACATGAAAAATTTCTTTTTGTTATCAATTATCACTTTTGCAGTAATGTCTCAAACGATGGGACAAAATCAAAAGAAAAAAATCACGTTTGCTTGTAACTATTTTGGCAAAAATATCTTACCCCAAGATATTTGTCCACAAATGCAAGGTTATGTATCAGATAGCCATGCCGAACAAGTTATTGGACAGTTTGCCCAAAAGATGGGTCAATTCCACAATAAATTTAAAGTAATGCAGTGTGGAAATACGGATAATTGTTTTGCGACAGTTATTGAAGGACAGCCGTACATTATTTATGACCGAGATTTTTTGAACCGTGTGGAAGAAACAACCCAAACTGACTGGGGTGCAGTTTCCATTTTAGCCCATGAAATTGGTCATCATGCCAATTTTCACACAATTGATGGCACAGGAAGTCGTCCAGAAAAAGAAATGGAGGCTGATTATTTCTCTGGATTTTGGTTGCACGAAATGGGGGCTAATCTCGAACAATCAGAAGAAGCTATCAAGCATTTTCAAGGAGAATTTGTAACTACAACCCATCCTCCACGCTCACAAAGATTAATGGCAATTGAAAATGGTTGGAGAGCTGCGGATAAACTTCATCCGAGTAATGGTAAATATTCGCCTCAACAAAGAACCCAAGTGAATCAACCAATTGGTTTGCCAGCTTCAACAGTTCCAACGAATACCAGAGTTACAACTACCACTCAACAATCACCAAGAGTTGAGAAAAGAAGAGAAGTACAAGAAAATGATATTGAGTTAGAAAATATTACGGTAAGTAGTACAAGTATCAAAAGAACAGGATGTGTTTCAGGAGATTGCTCAAACGGGAACGGGATTTTTATTCACGAAACACAGGGAAGTTATAAAGGCTCTTGGGCAAATGGACGAAGACACGGCTACGGAGTCCAATATTATCCAAATGGTCAAAAAATGTTTGTAGGAGAATATAATCAAGGCAAAAGACAAGGTAGGGGAATATTTTTCTTTAAAAATGGTGAAAGGTTTGAAGGAAAGTTTAATAATGATAAAATCACGGAAGATGGTTCATTCATCATGAAAGGAGATGAAGAAAGTAACGAAGTTGAATTATTATACATCCATTCAGATGGCTTGAAAGAAATAATTCGAGTCGAAAATGCGGACGATGAAGAGTAATAAAAAGCCTATTCGAGAGAATGGGCTTTTTATTTGAAAAAATAGTAATAATATTATGCTTGCATACCTTTTTAATTTCAAACAAAGGGTTTTATATTTGTTGAGAGGATTTAGAACGAAAAATACTAAAATTTGTATTTTTTAAAGATTCGTATAACAAATAAACTAAAAATCATTTTATGAAACATAACCCTAAAATAACCAGAGTATTTGATTTACTGCCTAATTGTGTTTTGCCAGTAAATAGAGACGATGTTTTTACAAGCAAAGTAAACGGAGAATGGAAGAAATACAGTGCCAAAGAATTAATGGAAAACGTAAACAATGTTAGTTTAGGTTTAATGAAATTAGGGGTAAAGAAAGATGATAAAATTGCTTTAATTTCTACCAATCGTCCAGAATGGAATTTTGTAGAATTGGGAGTTCAACAATTAGGTGCAGTTTCTGTACCCATGTACCCAAATATCACCATTGAAGATTATAAATATATTTTCAAAGATGCAGAGGTAAAATTTATCTTTGTGGGAGACGAAGCTCTTTTGAAAAAAGTAAAAGAAGCAACCTCAGATTTAGAGGGAATTCAAGGAATATATACTTTTGATAAAATCAAAGGAGCAAATCATTGGACGGAAGTTACGGATTTAGGCAGTAAAGAAGTTGTTGCACAATTAGAACCATTCAAAAATGCTGTTCAACCCGACGACCTTTTGACTTTAATTTATACCTCTGGAACAACAGGACAACCCAAAGGGGTAATGCTAACACACAACAATATTGTATCAAATATAGATGGACTTGTTGAGGCAAAAGCACTTGATTTATTACCAACTGATACAGCATTAAGTTTCTTGCCGTTATGCCACATATACGAGCGTACAGATGTCTATGTGTATATGTATTATGGCGTATCTACCTATTATGCAGAAAGTATGGAAACCATTGGTGAAAACCTAAAAGAAGTAAAACCCCACGTTTTTGCCACAGTTCCAAGGCTTTTAGAGAAAGTTTATGATAAAATAGTAGCAAAAGGCTATGAACTTTCTGGAGTGAAAAAACAATTATTCTTTTGGGCATTGAATTTAGGTTTGAGATACGACCCAATGAAAGACATGGGGTGGTGGTACAATGTACAATTAGGCATTGCTCGAAAATTGATTTTCAGTAAATGGAAAGAAGCCTTGGGTGGAAATGTCAAAATCATTGCATCGGGTTCAGCGGCATTACAACCACGACTTTCAAGAGTGTTCTGGGCGGCAGGAGTTTCGATTGCAGAGGGATACGGACTAACAGAAACTTCTCCAGTTATTTCAAGTAGTATTCTATCAGATTTCAGAGTGGGTTGTGTTGGAACAGTTTTACCAAATATTCAATTAAAAATTGCCGAAGATGGCGAAATTTGTGTAAAAGGACCTTCCATCATGAAAGGTTATTACAAAAAACCAGAAGCCACTGCGGAGGCAATTGATACAGAAGGGTGGTTTCACACGGGGGATATTGGTGAACTTTTTGAAGGAAAATATCTAAAAATTACCGACCGAAAGAAAGAAATCTTCAAAACATCGGGTGGAAAATATGTAGCACCACAATTGGTTGAAAATAAATTAAAAGAATCATCCCTGATTGAACAGGCAGTAGTAGTAGGAGAGGGACAAAAATTCCCATCAGCTTTATTGATTCCAGAGTTTAATGTCTTGAAAGATTGGTGTTCAAGAAACGGAATCGTTTATTCAGACGATGCTTCGATGGTCAAAAACGAAAAAGTAAAAGCCAAGTTCGACGAAGAAGTAAAAGAATTAATGAAAAGTATTGCTCAGTACGAACAAGTTAAAAAAGTAACAATTCTTCCAAAAGGTTTCACAATTGACAGCGGAGAATTAACGCCAACCTTGAAACTAAAAAGAAAAATTATACACAATAAATATAAAGATTTGATTGAGGGGATGTATGTGTAGAATTTAATAAAAAATGCCCTGAGAACATTCTTAGGGCATTTTTATTGAAATTGTGTTCGTTGTTTGCAAATAGCGAACAAAACTAACCAAGTAAATATTTCTTAAAATCAGCAAACTCTTTACTCATCGAAATGGCTACTTTCTCTTTCGATAACAAAGCTGATAAGCGTTCTGGAACATCAACCTTTGTTCCCAAAGTGTCTTCAACGACTTCTAAAAATTTGGCGTAATGAGCCGTTGAAAGTACAACACCCGCTACTTCTTCATTCAAGGTATCAGTATAAGATTTCAAGCCTATATAAGCCACAGCAGTATGCGGACACATCACGTAGCCCGTGCGGTCATACACCTCTTTCATGGCTTTGCGAGTATCAGTATCATCACTAAAATTTCCCGTAATCTGTGTAAGTACTTGCTCGTGAGCATCACCCGCTAACAAACGCATACGAATAAAATTGGAAGGATTTCCCACATCCATGGCATTTGAAATGGTTTCTTGCGATGTTTTTGAACTGAAATTCCCTGTTTTTAAATATTCAGGAACAGCATTATTTATATTAGTAGCTGCCACAAACATTTTTACGGGTAAACCCATGCGTTTTGCGATTAATCCTGCCGATAAATTACCAAAATTGCCACTCGGCACGCAAAATACCACTGGTTTGGTATTTCCTTTACGTTTCAGTTCTGCAAAAGCATTGAAATAATAAAACGATTGAGGAATTAAACGACTGATATTGATTGAATTAGCCGATGCCAAATTGAATTTTGAAGATAAATCTTTATCCAAAAATGCTGCTTTCACCAAAGCCTGACAATCATCAAAAGTACCATCAACTTCCAAAGCCGTAACATTTTCGCCCAAAGTTGTCAATTGCTTTTCTTGAATATCCGAAACCTTGCCCGTTGGGTACAAAATCGTAACCTTAATGCCAGGAGTCTTGTAAAACCCTTGGGCAACGGCACCACCCGTATCGCCCGAAGTTGCTACGAGAATATGAATATCTTTTTGAGATTTTTGTAAGAAAAATGACATCAAAGAAGCCATAAATCTTGCTCCAAAGTCCTTGAATGCCATCGAAGGTCCGTGGAATAATTCCAAAATGAATGTATTTTCTTCAATTTCAACCAAAGGAGCATCAAAATCAATGGCTCGTTCGACAATCATTTTCAAATCATCATCCGAAATATCATCATTTAATAATGCCTTAGATACTTCAAAAGCAATATCACTAATCGACATTTTGTCAATATTCTCAAAAAAAGAAATTGGTAAAGTCGGAATGACATGAGGCATATACAAGCCATTATCAGGCGGCAATCCTCTAAAAACTGCCTCTTCCAACGACACATCAGGACTTTGATGATTGGTGCTATAAAGTATCATAAATATTTGCGACTGTGCGGTAAATCCACTAATTTAACACTACAAAATTAAGTTAAAACCACTAATAATTCTAAAAAATCATAATGTTCAATAAACTCCGCTACTACATCAAAGACTATTTCGCCTTCAATCAATCCGAAACAAAAGGCTTCCTATTTCTCATTTTCCTAATATTTGCCTTAATCGTATCGGTTTTTATCTTCGATTTCCTTCCTGACAAACAAAAAGCCCATAAAACCATCGACCCTAAAAAAGTAGAAGAAATGATGGCGAAAATCAGCGTAAAAGAAGCCGACAAGAAATCAAAATATTACGACAAATACGAAAATAAATTTGAAAAATATGATAACGAAAGCCACTTAGCCAGAACCATA
>JANPGQ010000424.1:0-1579 GCA_031423975.1 Cytophagales bacterium
CTACTGTTTGAGCGTAGCGACCGACGCCCGGCGAGTTTAGGAATTCTTGATTTTTTTGCGACCGACGCTTCGGTTACTTTTTGTATCAAGACAAAAAGTAAGGACGAAACAAAATACCAAGTTATGAATTAGACCTGTCTAAATTTATTAAAGTAAAAAGTGTACGTTTAAAAATAGAATCACTACCAAAATAACACAAATGGATAATATTAACAAAGAGGGTTTAAGAAGAGAAATTGGAGTTTTGGGCTTAGCCGCTAATACCTTAAATCGTACCGTTGGGGCGGGGATTTTTGTACTACCCGCCTTGGTAGCCAATATTTTGGGCGAAACCAGTATTGTAGCTTATCTCATTTGTGGTTTATTAATGATGATGATTATGCTCTGTTTTTCCGAAGTTGGTAGTCAAATTACCGAAACTGGAGGAGCTTACGCTTATATTGATGCCGCTTTCGGTCCTTACGCAGGATTTTTGGCGAATGCCATGTTTTGGTTTGTGGGAGTTTTGGCCGATGCCGCCGTTGCCAATGCCATGGCAGATACGCTTTCTCTTTATTTTCCTATCCTTCAAGAGCCCATTTTCAGGGCAATATTCTTTTTTATCATCTTCGGAAGTTTTGCGTATATCAATATCTTAGGAGTGAAATACGGAGATAATGTAGTGAAAATCAATACTTTATTAAAGTTAATTCCCCTGACTATTTTAATTATTGCGGGTTTTTGGGGTACTTCAATTGAAAATTTAGCATGGCATTCATTGCCTACTATTCCAAAATTGGGAGAAGCATCTCTGCTACTTTTCTTTGCTTTTGCTGGGGGAGAAGCCTCGCTTAATGTGAGTGGTGAATTGAAAAATCCTCAGAAAGTAGTGCCTTTAGGAATTTTGTCGGGTATGGGGGCGGTTGTTTTGTTGTATATTCTTATCCAAACCGTTTCGCAAGGCGTTTTGGGCAATACTTTAGCCTCCGAAAAAGAAGCACCCTTGGCGGCAGTTGCGTCTATAGTTTTGGGGAAATTTGGTTCAAATTTGATGATATTAGGAGCGGCATTCTCCATGTTTGCGGCTTTGAGTGGTTCGGTTTTGTCTTACCCCAGAATCATTTTTGCGGGAGCAAAAAAAGGTTGGATGCCTTCATTTTTAGGAAAGGTTCACCCCAAATTTGCTACTCCTTTTTGGGCAATAATTGCCTATTCTATATTCGATTTTATTTTCTCCATTTCGGGTGGTTTTAAAGCCTTAGCCATTGTAGCAAGTGCTTCATTATTAAGTATTTACTTTGGAGTAGTGTTGGCAACTATTCGGTTAAGATTCAAAAATAATACTAATAAAATCCCCATTTTTAAACTCCCTTTTGGCATTACTATTCCTGTGTTAGCCACCATTGCCATTCTTTGGTTTTTGTCTAATTTAGCATGGTCAGAAATGAAAAGTTTGGGTATTTTATTAGCGGTTTTGTCATTGATTTACTTATTAATTTATGGAAGAAAAAAATACAATTGAACTAAGTTATTTAGCCCTTGGAGATAGCTATACCATTGGCGAAAGCGTAGAAGAATCGGAACGTTGGTGTGTGCAACT
>JANPGQ010000425.1:0-2268 GCA_031423975.1 Cytophagales bacterium
GATGGTTCGGTAGTTATGGAAAATGTACTTTCTTAAAGAAAAAGGCATGGAATTAATTGAAAAAACCAAGAAAATTTCAGCTATGCTCTACGGATTAATACAAATAAGAAAAGACCAATTTTAACGAAAGGTATTGAAGAATTATGGAGGTAAATTCCTCCTTTCCTCCAAACTCCTTTCAAGAAAAGAAAAATTTAAAGAAGTGGTAGCAAAAAGGCAAGGCAAATTCCTCCTTTCCTCCCGTCTCCCTTCCTCCTTCGATATGTTACGCAATTACCTAAAAATAGCCTACCGAACCCTACTTCGTTATAAGGCATATACCGCACTCAATGTCCTTGGATTGACTTTGGGGCTTACCTGTGCCATCTTGATTTTTATGATGGTAAAATTTCACCTCAGTTTTGACCAATATCATTCAAAAGCTGACCGTGTGGTACGGATTGTTTCCTACTTCAATTCGGACGAAGGTGAATTCCATACTCCTGGTGTTCCTGCACCTTTTGGAGATGCAGTCCGTGCGGAAGTTGCTCCCTTAGAGAAGGTTGCGATGGTTTATAATGAAAATAATGTTACGGTTGCTTTGATGGAAGGCGGCGTGCCAACCAAAAAATTTAAAGAAGATAACGGAGGCGTATTTTTTGTAGAACCTGACTTATTTTCCATCCTTGATTTGAAAATTTTGAAAGGAAATGTTCAAGATTTAAAGCAACCAAATGTTGTTTTTTTAACAGAAAAAATCGCCAAAAAATATTACGGAGACACCGACCCAATCGGTAAAATATTGCGTTTTGATGCTTTCTTAAATGTTAAAGTAGTAGGAATTATACAAGATTTCCCTTCAAATACCGATATAAAAGGTTCAATATTAGCCAGTTATGTTACTCGTGAAACTTACGACCCTAATTGGAAACAACACATGAAGACAAATTGGGGAGGTATCAACAGTTCAACCCAATGCTTTGCTTTGTTGAAACCCAATACAACCGTTGCCCAAGTTCAAAAATTAACGCCTACTTTCATGGCGAAACACTACGAAAAACCAGAAGATAGAAAATCTCGCCTTCTATACGTTCAACCGCTTTCTGATATTCACTTCAACGATAATTATACTGGTGTAATTCCTAAAAGAATCATTACGACTTTGGGAATCATCGGTTTACTTTTATTGATTACTGCCTGTATAAATTTTGTAAACATGGCAACTGCCCAAGCGCTCAAACGCTCCAAAGAAGTAGGCGTTCGTAAAGTAATGGGCAGTTCAAGAGGGCAATTATTCTGGCAATTTATCGCCGAAACTGCCATTATTGCTGTTTTAGCGGGCATTATTTCCTACATTTTAACAAGTGTATTATTTCCATTTTTAAGCAATTGGCAGGAAGGATTAATTGGGTATCGGATGATTTTCTCTGAATTAATTGATATTCGTTTTTGGATGATTTTTATCCTGACTATTCTTTTAGTGGTCTTTGTGTCAGGTTCTTACCCAGGTTTTGTATTAAGTGGTTTTAATCCTGTGGTGGCTCTTAAAGGCAAAATAAGTACCCAAAGTATGGGAGGAGTTTCGATTAGAAAAGCCTTGGTTGTAACCCAATTTGTGATTACCCAAATCTTGGTGATTGGCACCATTGTGGTGAGTTCGCAGATGAATTATTTCATCAAATCAGAGATGGGTTTCAAACATGATGCTATCATCCAAATGCCTGTTCCTCAGCAAGATGCGGTTAAATTGCAGACTTTCAAAACACAATTGAAAAATTTGCCTTCCATCGAAAAAGTGACTTACGTATGGACTCCGCCAATGTCGCAAAGTCATAATACGACAAGCGTAAGATATGATACCCGTCAAGCGGAAGAAAAATTTAGTTTAAATACAAAACTTGTGGATGAGGATTACCTCAGTCTCTATGATATTAAACTTGTGGCAGGGCGAAATATTGTTCATTCAGATACTATGCGTGAAGCCTTGGTCAATGAAGAATTAGTGAAACGTTTGGGTGAAAAATCTAACGATAAAGTCTTGAATAAAATCTTGGAATTTAACGGTAAAAAAGTAACCATTGTGGGCGTTGTACAAGACTATCACGTAATGACTTTACACGAAAAAATTCCACCTTTGGCTATTAGTTCTTCAACCAATATGTACCGAACCGTTGCCGTGAAAATGAACATGGCGGATGCCCAAAATACCATCAAAAAGTTGGATAAAATTTGGAGTGCCACCTTCCCCGATTTTGTGTTTGAATACGAATTTTATGATGAACAAATCGG
>JANPGQ010000426.1:0-4039 GCA_031423975.1 Cytophagales bacterium
TTCATTGGGCAGTCGTAATCTTAAATTGCCTCCTAAGTTCGACTTTACAACCAATTTTACCAGTTTTGAGTCTTGCCATTTAATTTCAACGATTTCAAAACCACCTCTTGCTTTTAGTCCGCCAATACTGCCCGTAGTCCAAACATCGGGCAATGCAGGAAGTATATGTATTGCACCGTCTGAACTCTGCATAAGCATTTCTGTAATTCCCGAAGTACAACCAAAATTGCCATCAATTTGAAAAGGCGGGTGAGCGTCAAAAAGGTTATTGTAAGTACCACCCGCACCACGCTCGCCACTAATTGGCGTTAGTTGATTTTGGATTAATTTATAAGCATGATTTCCGTCTTGTAATTTTGCCCACCAGTTTACTTTCCAACCCATACTCCAACCCGTTGAAACGTCTCCACGTTGAATTAATGTATTTTTTGAAGCCTCAAAAAGTTCAGGGGTGCGATAAGCCGATATTTGATTGGAAGGAAATAATCCGTACAAATGTGAAATGTGGCGGTGATTATCTTTGGGGTCGTCAATATCATCGAGCCATTCTTGTAATTGGTTGTGTTTACCAACGTGCATTGGAGGTAATTTTGCCCGCATTTGTTTTAAAGTATCAACAAAAGAAGCATCTTTTTTAAGCATTTCAGCCGCTCGAATTGCCGTATTAAAAACGTCAAAAACTATCTGATTATCCATCGTTACACCTGCATCAAGCGATGAAGCATCGTGGGCAGCAGGGGCATTTTCTGGCGAATTCCCTGGGTTTACCACCATCCATTTATATTTGGGATGTTCAACCAGAAAATCAACATAAAACATTGCCGCACCCTTCAACGCTGGATATGCCGAAGTTAAAAATGCTTTGTCTCCTGTGTATAAATAATGCTCCCAAAGGTGTTGACTTACCCAGCCGCCTCCTGCTGTCCACATTCCCCAAAAAGCTCCGTCAATAGCACCCGTAGCTCGCCAAATGTCAGTATTATGATGCGCCATCCAACCTTTGGCTCCGTACATATCTTTGGCAGTTTTTTGACCAGTAATGGCCAAATCTTTTACCATTTGTAAAAATGGCTCGTGCATTTCGGAAAGATTTGTTTTCTCGGCAGGCCAATAATTCATTTCAGCATTGATATTGATGGTGTATTTACTATCCCAAGGCGGACTAAGTTTATTATTCCAAATGCCTTGCAGATTTGCCGCCTGTCCACCAGGTTGTGAGGATGAAATAAGCAAATAACGCCCAAATTGATAATATAAAGCCACCATTTGCGGGTCGTTTGTATTTCTGAAATTATTCAAACGCTCATCAGTGGAGAAATTGGCAGCGGTGGAGCTGCCCAAGTCAATTTTTACTCGATTGAAATATTTTTGGTAAGCTGCGATATGCGTAGCTTTTAAATGCTCGTAAGTTTTGCCGAAAGCATTATTCAAATAAGTAGCGGCTCGTTTTTCTTCATCACCACTGATTTCGTTGTAATTATTAAAATTTGAAGCAATGGAAATGAAAATCGTTGCAGAATTGGCTCCTTTTATAATTAGGGAAGTATCAGATTTTGAGAGCGTTCCACCATCCAATTTAATTCGAGTAATCCCCATAAATTCTATGAGTCCTTTTATGCCGTCTTGGTCGCTGGTGGTTCCATTAACCTGTAAATCATTTTGATAAACAGTAAAAGTTTTTTTCTTGTGTAGCGAAGTGTAATTGGCGGTGAAGGCAAGTTTGCCCGATTTATTTGCCGATATTTTCATCACAATCACTCTATCTGCAAAGGAGGCAAAGGTTTCACGAGTAAATGTAACATCATCTACCACGTAGGTAGTTTTTGAAATAGCTTTTTCAATATCCAATTCACGGTAATAATTACTGTATTTTTCATGTCCTTCAAAAGTCAGGTTTAAATTTCCAACGGGCTGAAACATTTGTCCTTGTGACTTTTTGCTAATAATTGCTTTATTAGCCAAGTTTTCAGCTTCTTTATGATTTCCCTCAAAAATCATTTTCCGTATTTTGGGAAGAGCTGCCAACGCATCGGGGTTATCATTTCTATTTGGACTGCCACTCCAAACCGTATGTTCATTGAGTTGAATAATTTCTTTTTCAACATTGCCGTAAACCATTGCCCCCAAACGCCCATTACCGATTGGCAAAGCGTTTTCCCAAACTTTACCCGAGGGTTGTTTGTACCAAAGTTTTAAGGGCGTTTTTTGTTGGGAAAAACAGTTAATTACCGTCAAGAATAAGAAGGCTACATAAAATTTTTTCATAAATTGAGTCTGTTTTGCATATTACCGTATTTATGAATTAAATAGGGAGCGTAAACTTACGATTAAGTTATCAGTCTGATTTACAATATAAAAGGTTTATTCATCAAAAAATACCTGCTCTATTTTATCATTAGAAACAGGTATTTTTTAAAGAGTTCTATAATTGCTTATCAATAGCCAGGATTCTGAGTAAATGCTGGACCTTCAACCGTGCGGTCTATTTCAGACTGTGGTATGGGTCTCAAAGCATGAAAATCTTTCACATATTGACTTGCTTCTTTATTCCAGAGTTGGATCCGTCTTACCAAAGATTTTGTACGTGTCAAATCATGGTATCTCATCCATTCACCATAAAGTTCACGGCTTCTCTCATCTAAAATAAAATCAACCGTAACATCATCTGCTTTTATCAACATTGCCGTAGCGGCTGCGGTATTTTGAGCGGTTGTATTGGTCTTGCGATAAGCAGCTCTCTGACGTAACACATTCAAAAGTTCAGCGGCTTTGTCTTTATTTCCTGCTTGTAAATAGGCTTCTGCTCCAACAAGGTAAACTTCTGCGAAACGTGTAAGCACGACAGGACGAGTGGATGGGTCGTTGAAATTACTTCCACGGCTTGGGTCCATTTGTTTCTTTATGGCAGGGTAAACATCTGATTTCCATAGGCTTGGAGGTACAACAATTCCTTTAAATGGTCTTGTGCCGACGAATTGTGGAGCACCAGCCACTTCAAAGTCTGGAAGCCAAACTGCAGTATCAATACCAATTTGTGTGGTATAACCAATTCCTCTTTTGTTATTAGCAGCTGTTGCTGCATTAGTAATTGATTGATTAGCGATATAAACCGTGTAAAATGTATTAGCAAATCTTGAATCAATATCTCTTCTTATAAAAGCTTGGTCGAGAAAATAATTCTTACCTGCTACCGTTCCAGTGGTCTGCTTGTCACTATTCGGACGAATACGTTGGTACGGACGACCATACTGAGAATCCCGAACCATCAACGAAGTTCCCGAATTCACCATAACACCACTGGCATTTACATTTGAATTTACGCCACTGTTATTTGGGTAATTCCAGTTAGCAAACCACGGTGTAAGGTTTTGTCCCGCCCCACCACTTGCACCACCACCAACTGAGTAGATTCCAAATTTTGCATCATTTGAGTGGTCGCTGACAAACATTGTTTCTTTACCATAATCATTAACAGGCACAAAAGCATCCCCGAAATCTTGCCATAAATCTAAACCATAAGTTGTTTTGTTCGCAATTATTTCGCTCGAAATTCTTGCTGCTTCGGCAAAATCAGTTGGTGAATTTGTCAACCAACCACGGGTGAGATAAGCCTTTGCCAAGAAGAACAGTGCCACGGGTTTGGTGGCAGCTTTACCCAAGAAAGGAGCCGTAGGTTTGTCTGGTAATGCCGCTGCCGCTTCGGTTAAATCCTGAATAATTAATTTATAAACTTCGGCTGCTGGGTCTCTTTTGGCGGCTTGTGAAGGAACCGTTATAAATTCCGTATGCAAAGGCACATCTCCCCAGGTTTGAACCAAATAAAAATACCAAAACGCTCTCAAAAACTTAGCCTGTGCTAAATATTGCTTTTTTGTTGCTTCGGGTAAATCAATGCTTTGACCATATTTTAGTACGCCATTTACGGTATTGATACAAGTAAAAGACGTTCCCCAAGCCGTACCAACGTTTGTACTATTCAAACCATTAAATGTATGAACCGGTCCACCACCACTACTGGCACCTTGAACAAATTCATCCG
>JANPGQ010000427.1:0-1738 GCA_031423975.1 Cytophagales bacterium
TCAGTTGGGTTCTAAGTTGTTCTACTTTCTGGTTTGAATTCACAAAAACATCCCCCGTTGCCACTATTCCCGTCATTACCTTTACATTTCTGCCTAAAACGGTTCGGTATTTTGTTCGTAAAGAAACCTTTTCAGCCTTCATTAATAACACCGAATCGGCAGGAAAATAAAGTGGATTTCTTGCTTTTTGGGTAGGATTAAAAGTCTGCCAAAGCACCATTCCAGTAGAATCTATTTTGCCAAAATCATGCTGAATAGAAAACTTTGCCATCACAATATCTCCTGGTTGAATGTCTTGATTTATCCCTCCCGCAATACCCGTAAAAATCAGGTATTGAGGTTGCCAATTCATTAAAAGCATCGTGGTAGTCATGGCGGCATTCACTTTTCCTACACCTGTAAGAGCTACTACTACCGAATGCCCACGCAATTCACCCGTGAGGAATCGGATACCTTTTAGATTAACTATTTGCTTATTTTGAAGGGAATCTTCCAATAATTTCACTTCATCACTAAATGCTCCTAAAATTGCCGTTACGGGTTTTTGGGCATGAATTTTGCAGGAAAATAGAAAAATAAGTAAGAGTATTTTTTTCATTTTTTTGAATTTAATATTTCATTTTACAAAATTACCCAAAAATTTAAGGATAATCTTATTCACAATTTACCGTTCACTCTTTTCTCACATTAATTTATAGTTTGCTTAATTTGACAAACGAAATTTATCCTTAAATTCGTAAAATCAACCACCAAAATAAACAAAGTCCTTCCGTTGCTACGCTCCTTTTAATCTTTTTGTTTTTATCAAATACTTATTTCCCTAACAACATGATAGATTATTTACCTGTCAAAACAACAGCCATAACAACGGCAGAGGCAACTCATTTGCTCCGCAGAGCTACCATGGGACCAACCCAAGCGGAGATTGTTACATTTACGGGTGTCAGTGCCGACCTCGCTATTCAAACGCTTATCAATAATATCAATTATCTCCCATCGCCTCCTGTCGATTTGAATGAAACCAAAAATACGGCTGGGCAGCAATATGTCAATTCTTCTTATGACTCTACACTCGGGCGTAATTTTGATTTTCGATATTACTATAAACATTGGTGGATAAACATGATGGCTACGCAGGGGGGTAATCCTTCGATAGTAGATAAATTGACACTATTTTGGCAAAATCATTTTGTGATAACCGAAGAAGCCGTAGATGAATACCGTGCTATTTACCAATATTTTAGCCTTATCAGAAATGGAGTTGTAGTAAATAGTGTCCAAAGAGGAGGAGTGTTGGGTAATTTCAGAGATATGGTTTATCAGATTTCTATTGACCCCGCCATGCTGAAATACTTGAATGGTAATGACAGTACGAAAGGAACACCTAATGAGAATTATGCTCGTGAGTTACAAGAACTTTTTGTAGTAGGGGCAAAGGATTTTGCAGGAAATAATAATTATACCGAAAATGATGTAAAAGCCGCCGCCCGAGTATTGACAGGGTGGCAGTATCAATCTTTTTACACTAATGGAACTACTTCTGTTGGGAATAAATTTACACTAACTCGGCACGATACTGCACAAAAAGTGTTTTCTGCCAGTTATGGCAACACTACTATTTCAACGCCCGCCACAATGCCAATGGGCTATACTAACTTTGGAGAATTTGAGTTGGATGCCCTGTTGAATATGCTTTTTAGCCATCCACAAACTGCTAAATTTATCTGTCGCAAACTCT
>JANPGQ010000428.1:0-4809 GCA_031423975.1 Cytophagales bacterium
TAGGTTCATTGATTTTGATTTGGGCAAATCACCCAAGTGCTGGACTTTCACAAGCCCAATTTCTGACGGTGGTTTATGGCGTAATTATGCTCATCGGTTTTGCCCGAGGATTTTATAGCCCCGCATCGGGTTCGTTGAATCCATTTTTGATTCCGAAAGAAGTATTCGCTAATGCTGCCACTTGGCAAAGTTCATTTTGGCAAGCGGGGGCAATTTTAGGTCCTGGTTTTGCTGGATTTTTGTACGCTTATTTGGGGCTGACTAATACTTTGTGGGTGGTTGTAGGGCTTTTTGTCTTGGTAATGATTTTGCTCTCAACCATTACTGCTCCTCCAATTCCAACACAAAACGAGCAGAAAGTTAATATTTTTGATTCTTTGAGAGAAGGAATAGCTTACGTTTTCAGAACCAAAGTTATTTTATATTCTATTTCCTTAGACCTTTTCTCAGTCTTATTTGGAGGTGTAATTGCCTTATTACCAATCTATTCCGAAGATATTCTGCACGTGGGAGCGGAGGGTTTGGGTATTTTGCGAGCCGCTCCGTCTGTTGGGGCAGTTTTGACGATGCTCGTGATGGTATATTATCCACCCACCACCAACGCATGGCGAAATCTTTTAATGGCAATTGCTGGTTTCGGGATTGCTACTTTGGTATTTGCCGTTTCTACCAATATTTGGCTTTCGGCGGGGGCATTATTCCTCACGGGGGCGTTTGATAGCGTAAGTGTAATCATCCGCCAGACGGTTATTCGTTTTTTCACCCCCGACGAAATGCGGGGTCGAGTATCATCCGTAAATGGAATTTTTGTCAGTTCTTCCAACGAATTAGGGGCTTTTGAATCAGGTTTTGCCGCAAAAATGATGGGGACAGTTCCCTCCGTAATATTTGGTGGAGCCATGACTATGATTATAGTAACCATCGTTTGGTTTCGCTCGAAGGAATTATTTGGGTTGAAATTTGATAAATAACTGTTTCGATTTTTGGAGGTCGATGTTTGATGTTCGGTTTTTCCCTACTTGTGGTTGGTGAAGATAGATTCATGAATTCAATTACAGGGCGAACTAATAGGTACACCAAATATGAAAAGGGAAAATTAAATTATGAATATTTTCGACAAATTTTTTTACATAATATATAACAGTTACTACAAACATGGTGATTTTAAAAATGACCATCCTACTTGGACAGTTGGGGGAATTTTTACTTTCTGGTTGTTTGCTTTAACATTACTTTTAGACTTTATTCTAATTACATATTCTCATAATACAGTTAGTCTTTTACCTATTAATGAACCTTATAAGTATGGTAGATTAGAACCATCAACAGCTAAATTCTTGGGACTAATTGATTTTGGTATTATTTACTTACTATTTTTCTTTAGAAATCGATATAATGAAATTTATGAAAAATATAAGTGTGATGAATATCTTAATTCAAAGAAAGTAAAACGGATAGGTTATTCTGTCTTGATTCTTTCATTCGTTTCTCCCTTTATAACGCCATTGATATGGCATAATTTTTAGTGATTAACGCCTTTATTAGATTTTTTGCCAATCAAATAACAAAATTCATTATTCTCCCCGCATGCAAACCAATTATTATTTTCTTCGTCAATTGTCTAAACGTCTTGAAAAAGAATTGGTTGGAATGGTCTTGGCTGAATGTTTTTCACAGGAAAAAGACGAATTGCTTTTGGGCTTTTGTCATGATGGCAAACAGTGGCGACCTAAGCGAGATTTTTACATCAAAGCAGCCCTTCATCCTGATTTTGCCTGTCTAAATTTTCCCGATGATTTCCGAAGAGCAGGACGAAATTCAGTAGATTTATTCAAGGAACTTATTGAATTAAAGGTTGTTAGTGTTAGGCAATTTTTGAATGAAAGAGCTTTTGGAATCTATTTTGAGAATGATTTTGTGTTATTATTCAAAATGTACGGCAATCGCTCTAATGTCATTCTGCTGCACGAAAATAAGGTTATTGATTTATTGCATAACAAATTAGTGGTTGATAATAATATCGACCTTGAAACCTTAGACCGAGAGCTTGACCAATCTGAAAATGCTTTTGTGGAAAAAGGTTGGAAAGCCATTTTCCCCACTTTTGGCAAAGAAATTACACAATATTTACAAAGCCTTCCAAACATCACTTGGCAAGATATTCAAGCCGTTTTGGCACAATTAAATAACCCTATTTTCTACCTAAAAACGTTTGATTATCAGCCTCTTTTGTCCTTGATAAAAGAAGGTGGAGAAATTCAAAAGACCTTTGATAATCCTATTGAAGCGAGCAATAATTTCTATTATGCCTATACCAAAATTAACGTTTTTGATAAAGAAAAAGGCATTTTGATTAAGTCTCTCTTAAAGAAAAAAGTCCGTACCCAAACCTATATCGAAAAGAATAATCTGCAATTTTCAAGTTTAGATTCGGGCGTGAAACATGATGAAATTGCCAATATTATCATGGCAAATTTATATGAGATTCCAGAACGGACGGAAGTGATAGAATTGTATGATTTTTATCGAGATAAACCGTTGAAAATCAGGTTAAAAAAGGATTTATCACCCCAAAAAAATGCGGAGAATTATTATCGAAAATCGAAGAATGAGAAGATAGAAATTCAGAAATTGATGGAAAATATTGAAGCTAAAGAACAAGATTTAGCCGAAATCGACCAGCAAATTGAGACGATTGAAAAGATAGAAACCTTAAAGGAATTTAGAAAATACCAGAAGGCAAATTCTCTGGAAGCCGTGCCAAAAGCCTTAGATACGGTTCAGGATTTATTCAAATATTATCGTTTTGAAGGGTACGAAATTTTGGTGGGCAGGAATGCCAAAAACAATGATCTTCTCACGCAACGCTACGCCCGAAAAGACGACCTTTGGCTTCATGCCCGTGATGTGTCGGGGTCGCACGTGGTGATACGCAAACAAGCAGGTAAAAATTTCCCCGTAACGGTAATTGAACGAGCGGCAAGTTTAGCGGCATTTTACTCCAAAAGGAAAAATGATACGCTTTGTCCCGTGATTGTTACGCCCAAAAAATTTGTCAGAAAAACCCGTGATTTGGGCGATGGTCAGGTGATTGTGGAGAAAGAAGATGTGATAATGATTGAGCCGAATGCTTGATTGGGGATTGATGTTTAATATTCCACAAAAATACCTCCACACGGTTAAGTGTGGAGGTTCTTAAATTATTTTCAGCAAAGCGATACAGCAAATAATGGTCAGGTAGTTAGCCTTTATTATACTTGTAACGCAATGATTATCAGGAAGTCACACAATTTTTAATTATTTTTTCCGCCAAAATGATAACCCACACCCAGCCACGCTCTGAAAAAGCCAGATTGTCCATTTTGTTCTACGTAAGGGCTTAATTCAAAATTAATACTAACCTTTTGGGCTTCTTTAAAGGGATAAGCACGAACCCCAAAACTACCAAAATAGCCATTTACTAATTTCCGATTGTCGGCAATTGCTCCCACTATTCCTAAGTTCGCCCCAGCTCCTGCATAGAAATTTGCATTGCCTGTATAAGCTAAATTGACCATCAAAGCGGGTTCAGTATTCAAGGAAGCGGTAAAAGAATTCATTTGAAAACGAAAATCCATCCAAATTACTTTGGTAGGATTGGTGGCAATTGACAACTGGCTGTTGAAAGGATAATAGCTAACTGCTTGAGCCTTAGAATTATAGTAAGTATCTATTAGTAAAAATAAAATTATAAGGATTTTTAATTGTTTCATAAAATTGTTGGGCTTGTTCACAAATCACTATCAAAGGTAAAGCAATTATTACGAATTAAAACGTAAATTTGAACAAAATTCCGAACACAGAACCCCGAATATCGAACATCAAAATATGCGAATAGACCCACAAACCATAGACCGTATCAAACAAAGTGCAGACATTGCCGATGTCATCGGCGACTATGTGTCCTTGAAGAAAAAGGGGGCAAATCTTTGGGCGTGCTGTCCGTTTCATGGGGAAAAATCACCATCCTTTTCAGTATCACCCGCCAAGGGCATTTACAAGTGTTTTGGCTGTGGCAAAGCGGGCGATTCCATCCGTTTTATTATGGATATCGAAGGCTTGGGCTATGGTGAAGCCCTGCGACATTTGGCAAAAAAATACGGTATCGAAATTCAAGAAACCGAGATGACTGATGAGCAACAATTGGCTCAGAATGAACGAGAAAGTCTTTTGATTGTCTTAAATTATGCCAAAAATTATTACCAAAATAACCTTTTCAAGCACGATGAAGGTCAAGCCATCGGTTATCCCTATTTTAAAGAAAGGGGTTTTTCAGATAAAACCATCAATACTTTTGAATTAGGATACAGTCTCGAATCGTGGGATGCCTTTACGAAGGATGCTCTCAAAAATGGGTATAGTTTAGAGGTTTTGGAAAAAGCGGGTTTGACTATTATTAAAGAAAATGAGCAGGGTCAAAATACCAATCCGAAATCTTTCGACCGCTTCCGCAACCGTGTTACTTTTCCCATCCACAGCGTTGCGGGCAAAGTAATTGCTTTTGGGGCAAGGATTTTGAAAGCCGATAAATCGCAAGCAAAGTACCTCAATTCGCCCGAAACGGAGGTTTATCATAAATCGAATGTTCTTTATGGGATTTTTCAGGCTAAAAATTCTATCCGAACACTGGACGTTTGCTATTTGGTGGAAGGCTACACCGATGTGATTTCGCTGCATCAAGCAGGTATTGAAAACGTAGTGGCATCTTCGGGAACATCTTTAACGGTCGAGCAAATTCGTTTAATTGGGCGTTTTACCCAAAATATCACC
>JANPGQ010000429.1:0-7281 GCA_031423975.1 Cytophagales bacterium
ATAAATCTCTTTGTAAATCAAACTCTGAACATCAGCAGTTTAATAAAATAATGTATTTAATATTAAACAATGTCAGATTAATAATCCCCCAAAGTCTCAGATAATTGAGCCAAAGCTGCTGCTAATTGTTCATCGTTTGGAGCAACACCATGCCATTTGTGCGAACCCATCATGAAATCTACACCAGCCCCCATTTCGGTAGTCATCAAAATCATGGTTGGTTGTCCATTGCCTGCAAATTCACGTGCTTCCGCCAAAACTTTCACCACATCAGCCATGTCGTTTCCGTTCATTCTCATAATGTTCCAGCCAAAAGCATGATATTTTGCCGCCAAATCACGGTTATTCATTACCTTATCCGTTGGTCCATCAATCTGCTGACCATTGAAGTCGATGATTGCTACCAAATTATCAACTTTATGATGCGGTGCATACATGGCAGCCTCCCAAACTTGACCTTCGTTTTGCTCGCCATCACCCATCAATACAAACACCATTGAGTTATCTCCGTTCAATTTTTTGGCTTGTGCCGCACCAATCGCTACTGACATTCCTTGTCCCAAAGAACCCGAAGCAATGCGAACGCCTGGAAGATGTTCGTGCGTAGTTGGGTGTCCTTGCAAACGAGAACCTAACTTCCGAAAGGTTGCCAATTCAGCTGCTGGAAAATAGCCAGAACGAGCCAAAACCGAATAAAATACGGGTGAAATGTGTCCGTTTGAAAGGAAGAAAAGGTCTTCGTCCTTAGCGTTCATATCAAATGGTTTTGTACCATCTGCATTAGATTTGAGGGTCATTTGGTCAAAATATAGACCAACTAATAAATCAGCACAACCCAACGACCCACCAGGGTGTCCAGACTGACAAGCGTGTACTTGTCTAACGATGTCACGTCTTACTTGCGACGCAACGTTTTGTAATTCAGCGATTTGCATTATTTATATTTAATTTTTGAGAATCTTTTTTATTTAACCTAAAATCTGCTCTGTATGATTTTTTGTATCAACCTTACTAATAATATCAGTAATAACCCCATATTTATCAATCACAAACGTAGTGCGAGCCGTGCCCATATAAGTTTTGCCGTACATTGATTTTTCAACCCAAACACCGTAAGATTCCACCATTTGATGGTCTTCGTCTGAAAGCAAAGTGAATTTTAAATCATACTTTTTGATGAACTTTTGATGGGCTTTTTCTCCATCAACACTTACGCCAATAATTTCAAAACCTTTGGCATTCATGGCGGATAAGTTTTCATTCAAATTACAAGCCTGAGCCGTACAACCAGGCGTATCATCTTTTGGATAAAAATACAACACTACCTTCTTCCCAAGAAAATCAGACAATTTAACGATGTTTCCGTTTTGGTCTTTTTGCTCGAATTGGGGGGCTTGGTCGCCTATTTTTAAGTTCATGTATTTGATGTTTAGATTTTGATTGTTCAATTTTTACTGGTTTTAGAGTTACTGAAACACTATCAATCATTGTTTCAAAAGCACTTTTATTTCCTTGATTATCTTCCAATTCCACTCTTAATTTGCCAAAAAAATGTTGAGTAGAATCATGCTTTACTGACCATAATAATGAACGTTTTACGTCATAATCTGTCAAAACATATTCATTATTAACAAAGGCTTTAAAACTCTTAATGCCCGAAAGCTTATCCCCAATCCTAACCGCAAAATCATTTGGTTTTTTTCGTACAATACTCGCTGTTGGTGGAATAGTATCCGTCAAAACTTCAAAATTCCCTAATCGTGGGGCTTTGAAAACTGCTTTGTTGTTTTCCCAAACCGTTTTTAGGAAAGACTTTTCATGTCTAAAAACATAATAAACCGATGTTTTATCAAGTTTGACAACTTGAATTTCTGGTTCATAACTTACCGAAAATCCATTTCTAAGTGGAATTGTATTTTGCCCGATTTGTAATAAATTGCCTTCAGCGTTAGTCTGTAAATAAAGCGTATCATACAAAGAATTTGATTCAAAATTTACTGATAATTTATCTGAATTCCACGAGTCTTCTTGATTTGGAATTATCATTTTTCGTAAAAATAAAGGTTTTGTCAATCCATCAATTGTTACGGAATCGGGCAAATCCTTTCTCAAATCCCAAAGATAAATGGCTTCGTTATTTTTAACGTAATTTATCGCTAAATCAGATGTTGATTTCTTGAACTTTAAATTCGCTAATGAATTGATTGTCTTTAAGTTACGGGCTTTTATAATTAATATATTATCCTCAATTTCGGAAATAAAAATCACAGGTAAAACGTTAGGGTTTACGGTGATTGATGGGCTATTTTTTTCACCTTTTACCGTAAAATTCAACACACTACCATTGTCGTAAGCATCCCAAATTTTAATGGTTATTTGATGCGTTTTACCATCATTAATCATCAATTTTCCTTTTGAAATAGATGGTTTATAAATGGGTAATTCCGTATTTCCATCGTCTTGAAACAGTTTCTGGATTCGTTTGCCTTGTGTACGTTCAATGGCATAATCATTATGCACATTAATGTCGTGTGAAACCGCATTCGGGAAACTTTCAAGGTGTGAATAATAATGCTCTTCACCATCCACAAACATCTCCACACAAGTTAAACCGTTTGAATTGTTCGTACCATTCATTTTATCAACCGCCAATAATTCTAAACCAATTTCACCGATGGCTGATACATTTGCATTGAGCGAATATGTACCATTGGCTTGTTTTAAGGGATAAAATAACTTTTTTCCAAACTCTCCATTTACTCGTGAATCAATCGTTAAAGTCTTGATAATCAGTTGTTGGAAAATAGGAGGGAGGTTATCTTTTATCTCAGAGAAACCGAAATTCAATGGGTTTAAAATATTGTTGCGAGTATCCCGAATTTCAAAGTGCAAATGAGGTCCACCCGAACCACCCGTATTTCCCGAAAGCCCAATGACTTGACCTCTCGCCACTTCAAACTGGGATGGATTCAGAAGAACTTTAATCTCAAAAGTCTGATTTTCAAGTCTTTTCTTCCGTATGTAAGTCGCTAACGGTTCGGCAAATTCTTTCAAATGTCCATAAACTGAAACAAATCCATTAGGGTGGGTTATAAAAATTACATTTCCATAGCCATTGGTTTGCACACGCACTTCCGAGATATACCCATCTCCAGTAGCATATACAGGCAAGCCTTCACGTCCCTGAGTTTTGATATCAATTCCTGCATGAAAATGATCAGGTCTCAAATCTCCCATGCCTCCTGCCAAGTAATTTTGTTGATTTGGATTTATCGGAAACAAAAAATAGCCTTTCGGATAAGATAATTGCGTTTTTTGACCTTGAATGTTTTGTACTAAAAGATTTACAAGAACGAATATTAATATTTTTTTCAATGAATTATTTTTGATTTTTTAACTTTTCTAAGCCCCTTCAATTTCATTTGGGCAAAATAAGGATGGTCAGGATTTACAATTAATTCTTGCCTTAAAGGATGAATCAAAACGTCCATATCTTCCAATGGAATAGCTCCTAATAATACTTCGCTATCGCCAGGAAAAACCATTGCACTACAGCTGGTTCTTCTATTCTTAAATTTTAATTCAACCCCTGTTACTACATCAAATTCTTGTATAGTTCCATCCGCCATTTGACCTTTCCGTTTTTCAACTATTGGAAATTGTAATTGCTCTTGAATAGATTCATTGATACAAAGCATATATGAGCCTGTATCAACTAATGAGGTTACCCACATACGTTTAATTTCTTCCTCTCCAATAAAGTGTCTTCTTGCCAAAGCAATATCTTCGGCATTTGTTAATTCTATTTCAGAATATACTAAGCCCATGATTTTGTTTATTTAATTTCAAAATTCAACATTTCATTATCTCCAATTGATGCTATTAAATTGTCTCCAATATTTACTTTTCCAACTCCTGCTGGAGTTCCTGTAAAAATTAAATCGCCTGTTTTAAGGGTGAAATATCTTGACATCTCCGCAATTATTTCATCAAAATCCCAAAGCATCATGGCAGTATCTCCAGTTTGACGAGTTTGACCGTTAATTTTCAAATTAAATTGTAAGTTTTTCAAATCACCTAATTCTTCTTTTTTGATAAATCCTGAAATAGGAGCCGAATCGTTAAAGGCTTTTGCTTTTTCCCATGGCAACCCTTTTTCTTTCAATTTCGATTGTAAATCTCTGGCGGTGAAATCAATGCCAATCCCAATTTCATCATAATATTTATGGGCAAATTTAGCCTCAATATTTTTACCTACCTTGTTGATTTTCAAGACAATTTCAACTTCATGATGAATGTCATTTGAAAAATCAGGATGATAAAAAGGCTCATTATCTTTCAGAATTGCAGTATCAGGTTTCAAGAAAATAACTGGCTCGGCTGGGCGTTCGTTATTTAATTCTGCGATATGGTCAGCGTAATTTCGTCCGATACACAAGATTTTCATTTTTTTTCGTTTTGTAGGGAGAATAAACAAGTGTTCTATGCTGTTCTATATTTTACCCTAAAATTATACATAATAATTATTAAATATTTCTATTTATGGAATATTTTAACAAAAATACCGTGAAATTGAAGAAATATAGAACCTTTTTGTGATTTTTACGTCTTAAAGGAAATTATATTGATGTTTTTGGCATTGGTACGATTTTTTTAAACTATTTAATAATCAAAATATCAAATAAAAAACAAAATGAAAAGAATCATTTTTTACGGAGCAATCCTCCTCACGTTCGTTTGGGCTTGTTCAAAAGTTCCATTGTCGGGGCGTAACCAATTATTGCTTGTTTCTGATTCAGAAATGAATGCTATGGCGTTTACCAGTTATAAACAATTCTTAGATACCAGCAAAGTTGTTCCTGCCAATTCTCAACAGGCAGCTATGGTAAAACGTGTGGGTGATAGAATTGCAAAGGCAGCTCAAACATATTTTGAATCAGCTGGTCAGCCTGAATATTTGAATGGCTATCAATGGCAAACTGAGTTGGTGCAAAGCCCAGAGGTAAACGCATGGTGTATGCCTGGTGGAAAAATGGTTGTTTATACAGGTATATTGCCGATAACGCAAAATGAAACAGGACTTGCCGTGGTGATGGGGCATGAGGTTTCTCATGCTATCGCTAAACATGGTGCTGAACGAATGAGTGAAGGAATGTTGGCACAGGGGCTTTTAGTGGCTGGGCAAGTTGGCTTAGGTATTGCTATGAAGGATAAACCAAATGCTACTTAAAATCTTTGGAATACAGTTTATGGTCTTGCTGCACCCATCGGAGCTCAATTAGGGATGATGGCACACGGACGTTATCAAGAATCAGAAGCAGACCATTTGGGTTTATTATTTATGTCAATGGCAGGATATAATCCAAACGAAGCCGTTACGTTTTGGCAAAGGATGGCAGCAAAATCTGCTTCGTCAGGTTCTAAACCTCCCATTTTTCTATCTACTCACCCATCTGACGAAACACGGATTGCTGACATAAAAAGTCGTATGGGAGAGGCGATGAAATATTATAATGCTTCTTCTAAAAGTGGAGCGAATGGACGATATTAGAGATTGGTTATTCGGATATGGGTAATTAGCTTTATGCATGAGCTAAAATTAATTCCTAAAACCAAAAATGCGTAGCAAACAATTTGCTACGCATTTTTAATATATTTTGGTTTGATTATCAATGATTAATTACCAAATTTTACATGGCTTTCAAAACCTCCTCAACTTTAGTAGCGGCATCTTTCAACAATACGGCAGAGAATACTTTCAAGCCAGATTCATCAATGATTTTTGCACCTTCGGCAGCATTTGTTCCTTGCAATCTTACAATAATTGGTACTGGAATATTTCCGATAGCTTTATAAGCCTCTACCACACCCGTAGCAACACGATCGCAACGCACGATTCCACCAAAAATATTAATCAAAATTGCCTTCACATTTGGGTCTTTCAAAATAATTCGGAAACCAGCTTCAACAGTCTTAGCGTTTGCTCCACCCCCAACATCAAGGAAGTTAGCGGGGTCTCCACCAGACAATTTGATAATATCCATTGTAGCCATTGCCAAACCTGCACCATTTACCATACAACCTACGTTTCCGTCAAGTTTTACATAGTTCAAATCGTTGGCAGATGCTTCAACTTCTAAAGGGTCTTCTTCCGTTACATCACGCAAAGGAATAAAATCTGGGTGACGATAAAGTGCATTATCATCCAAATTTACTTTGGCATCAACCGCTAAAATTTTGTTGTCAGAAGTCCTCAAAACAGGATTAATTTCAAACATCGAAGAATCCGTCTCAACGTAAGCTCTATAAAGTGCATGGATAAATTTTACCATTTCTTTAAAAGCATCACCTGATAATCCCAAAGCAAAAGCTACTTTACGAGCTTGAAAAGCCTGTAATCCAACTCGTGGGTCAATCCACTCTTTGATGATTTTTTCGGGAGAATGTTCTGCAACTTCTTCAATGTCCATTCCGCCTTCCGTCGAAGCCATAATCACATTACAAGCCTTTCCTCTATCTAAAAGGATTGAAATGTAGTATTCTTTTACTTCCGAAACACCAGGGTAATAAACGTCTTCCGCAATTAATACTTTACTAACCTTTTTACCTTCTGGACCAGTTTGGTGCGTAATCAATTGCATCCCCAAAATCTCCTCTGATTTCTGACGAACTTCGTCCAAACTCTTAGCCAATTTGACACCACCACCTTTACCACGTCCACCTGCGTGAATCTGTGCTTTGATAACGTGCCAACCTGTCCCTGTACGAGCGGTCAATTCACGAGCAGCTTCCACTGCCAGTGCGGGTGTGTCCACCACGATGCCCTCTTGAATACGGACACCATAGCTTTTCAAAATGTCTTTACCTTGATACTCGTGTATATTCATTGTTAAAATTGTTAATGTCGAAAAATATTTCGACTGCTAAATTACTGACAAACTCGTTAAATATGAGTTTTATCTATTATTTATTTACTATCCAATCTCAAATTTGTAATTTTGACAACTTAAAGTTACCAACGAATTAAATTATAAAATTGGATTCCTGCTTTGTATCCTAAAATAATACAATTTTTCCTCAATATAAGTAAGTATGCTCAAACTTAGTATTCTTGTTCCAACCTTCAACCATGGGAAATTCATAACCCAAATGTTGGATGGTGCTTTGATGCAAAAAACTGATTTTGACTATGAAATTATTATTGGTGATGATGCCTCTACGGATGATAATGCAATAATTATTAAGGAGTACGCAGATAGGTTTCCCGATAAAATTAGGGCG
>JANPGQ010000430.1:0-2513 GCA_031423975.1 Cytophagales bacterium
GGCATCCGAACCTACAAAAGAGGCATATAATCTACCAGTTGGTGTAACCAGTATATCAGTAAAACCCGCATTAGCAAAAGTACCTAAAACCGTAGTCCAAGTTGTACCTCCATTAATAGAACGTTGGATGGTATTACCCGCAGCGGCATAAACATTACCGTTAGTAGGGTCAACGGTAATTCTGTGAACGTAATCAAAAGGGCTATCGAATGATTCGAGCGCCCCAGTAGTGGCTGTTAAAAGTGACCAAGTCAAACCATTATCAGTTGATTTCCAAATACCATTTCCACGATAAGCTGAACCTATTGAGGCTGAATTACCAGAGGTTTCACCCGTACCATAGTACCAAGTATCTTCAAAGCCCGCTCGGGTGTCTTGAGCAAGGGCTGTTACGTTATGAATTTGACCGATGGGTGCGATTCGTGTCCAAGTTGTACCGCCATTAACAGAACGATATAGACCTGAACTCACACTACCTGCCATCATAATTTGTGCATTACGCTTATCAATACCTAAGGCACGAGTACGACCTCCCAAGTTGGTGGGTCCACGTTGTATAACTGTCAATTCGGCAGGTGTCAATTGTGCGTAAGGAGCTGATTTAAAGGGTTTTGCTTTGATAGCAGCATTAGCCGCTAAAATAGGAGCATCCCGAGGAATTTTTCCTGTTTCAGGATCTACGAGCATATTGTATTCGTACAAATCTCGCTCTTTTGACCACCAAGTACCCGTGTCTTTTTCTTCTTTCTCTTCTTCTTCGGAGTCCGCTTCCCAAATAGGAAAATTGGTAGTACCATCCGCATTTTTAGTCATTGGTTTTTTACGTGTTTCTTGACTAAAAACCTCTGGATTAGTTGAAAATGGGCTTACCGATGCAATTGCATTTACATTATTTGCAAACGATTTCAATTGAGCAATTTCAACCCAGCAAGTAATAAGATTGCTTTGCAGACTGATGATTTTAACACCAGCAACGTTTTTCAAGGCTTTATGAAGTTCGCTTACATTTCCTTTAGGAGTAATTTGTACTTTCACTTCTTTATTACCTTCTCTGAAAGTGTAATTAGCATAACCATCCATGTTTTTTACATTGATAGCAATTTTTCCCTGATACAATTCAGCAATTTCCGCCAGTCCTTTATGGAGTTTAGGATTATCTTTAAAATCAGCAGATCGAGTAATGTTTTGAGCTTGTAATTGAAACAAAAAGCTCATGGTAAAGGCTATCAATAGTAGCCGAGAGGAAAGTTTTTTCATAATATGGGAAAATTGAATAGAAATGTTGATAATTGGCAAAAAAGAAATCATAGAAACCCAACGCAATTCTTAAAAAAGAATATGATAATTCACATAAAATTGAGTGAAGGGAAAATTTGTACGGCAATTTGCAGTACCATGTCAAGAAGTTTATTTAGCGTATATCAGTTTGTTATTTGATTGATGAACTTTAAAAAGCAAATTAGTTCATAAATATAATAAAAAAATAATATAATTTTATCAGGCTATAAAAATATGCCATTATACGTAGGATTTATTTTATTAATTCAGACACCAATAATATGACAAAAGGGTTAAGCAATTGTTATAGCTTAACCCTTTTGAATTTTATTTTGGATAATTAGTAGAATGGAGTTTGAGAATTATTTCTCAATTATTTTACGAGATTATTATACATCATGCCCCCAACAAAGCTCTTTTTTTCCGTCGTGAAACAGTTAATTTAATTCCACCTCTCAATAAAAGTGTGTTGGCATTGTCTTTTTCATTATAATTTTGAATATAATCTCGATTTACACAGAATGCCCGATGAATTCTAACAAAGGACTTGTTCAGTGAATTATTTACGTGAAAAAGTAAGGTTTTGGGCGATACTTTTACCTTGCCACTTTGTAAATGAATGAGCGTATAATTTATGGCAGCCTCCAAATAAAGAATATCCGAATAGGCAATTTTCTCAGACTTCCGATGTCTATTCGGAAGCATAAAATATGGGTTCTCTTGCATGGTCTGATTTGTTTAGATTTCTAATACAAATTTCATAAACTACGCAAGAAAAGACTTGGTACATTGTGCCAAAAACTTAGTCTATTGTTCCATTTTAAGGATATTGGATTTGAGATTTTAAACATTTGAATCAAGATTTTCGCTAAATCTACAATCCTAAATTTACCCGACTACTTGATGTACTCATTGACAAACTGCCCCTTTCTTCAAGATTTTTCACATTGACAATACCCGCAAACGTTACGGTATGTGGCGTGTCAATGATTACATTATCTCCCGTCTGTGGCACACGCCCTGCATCCCACACACTTGGCGAAGTCCAGTTGCCAGTAGCAATACTTTTTAGAGTACATTGCGTTATGATAGTTAGCGTTGCGGCATTAGAGTTGGTGGAACCACCCGTACCACTTGCCACACAACGATATTGATTACCGCCCAGCCCCGTTGGATTACTAATATTTAAGGTAGCTGCAGTTACGTTGGTATAAATACTTGATGCCACAATATCC
>JANPGQ010000431.1:0-2861 GCA_031423975.1 Cytophagales bacterium
TCGGAATAACGGAAGGCTTCCTTCAAAAGGAAGCCTTCCGTAAATGCGCTCAGTACTATATAAATCTAAAAAGCTCATATATCAATAATTTCACCTACTCGATTATTCAAAATATCAATTAATTCTTCATCCATAAATTGATAATCGTCTGGAATGTTCAGTACGAATATAGGTTTATTTGTAAGCAAATCACCAAATTTTTCTTGAATTCTTTGGCTATGTTTTTTCTCCATTACAAACATCAAATCTGCCCATCCAATCATTCCTGCAGTGATTTTTACTCTCGCACCGTTTTCTGTACCCGCAGATTTTACCGAATAATCTTCAAGGTCTTCAAAGATTTTTTCTGCCGTCAGACTTCGCCACTTGTTTTGGCTACAAACGAAAAGGAGCTTTTGCATGAGTTTTTAAAATGAAAGTTGAATGGAAAAGACTTTAAATTACCCAAAAAAAACCCATAACACAATGTCATGGGCTTTTCAAGATACATTTGATATTATGGAAAATTACTTATAGCGGTACGCCGCCCGACCATTAACAAATAACCAGAAACTAATACATTATTTCTTGACTTTCTCAACAATAATCACATCTTCAACATCTGCCAAGATACGTCCGCAGTGTTCGCAAACGATGATTCTTTTCTTGTCTTTAATATCAGCTTGGCGTTGTGGTGGTACGGCACTGAAACAACCTCCACAAGCTCCACGCTTCACCATTACTACTGCCAAACCGTTTGGATAATTACCACGCAATTTATCGTAAGGACGTAATAAACGCTCTTCAACGTGCTTGGCTGCCTTGTCACGGTCTTTGTTCAATTTCACTTCGTCATCTTCACTTTCAGCAATCAATACGTCCAGTTCTTTTCTTTTGGCATCAAGGTCTTTTTTACGAGTACCCAAACGAGTTTCCGTTTCAGAAACATCGTCTTTTTTGTTCAAAATCTTGAATTCAAATTCACGTGAACGCTTGTCTGCCAATTCCATTTCAAGCCCTTGTAGTTCAATTTCTTTCGAGATTGCATCGTATTCACGGTTGTTACGGACATTCATTTGTTGGTCTTTGTACTTATTTACCAACTTCTCAGCATCTTTTTTGGCATTACGGTTTTTAGAAATTTCTTCTTCCAAAACTGCAATTTCCTTATTGAATTTACTGATACGAGTCTCAATCCCCGCTACTTCATCTTCCAAATCACGTACTTCCTCGGGCAAATCGCCACGCATCTTCTTGATGGAATCTAAGGCTGAATCTATATTTTGAAGCTTCAAAAGAGCTTCTAATTTTTGAGCAATGGTTGTTTCGGTTGCTACTGCTGCCATTTGTTTGTATTTGGTTTACCTATCGAATCGTTATTTTAGGATAACTATCTAATTTATAACTCATAAAACTCAAAAATAATTCACAGGATTGGTATTGACCTGACTTTTGAGAATCGCAAAATTACTAAATTTTTCAGATAATTCCCTAACAATTAAGTCCTTTGTGAAATTTTCTGATTCATAATGCCCAATATCACAGATAATTATCTGATTGTCGGCATCAAAAAATTCGTGATATTTATAATCGGCAGTAATAAAAACGTCTGCTCCTTGCCGAATGGCATCGCCCAATAAAAAGCCCCCAGCACCCCCGCAAACTGCAATTCTTTCAATTTTTCTCCCCCGTAAAGGCGTATAACGGAAGGTTTTTAATTCCATTTTTTCTTTGAGATATAGCAAGAATTCTTCTTCCGATAAACTTTCTGAGAATGAACCAATTACACCCGAACCGACTTCTTGATTTTCATTTTCTAAAAGGCTCAAATAATAAGCGACCTCTTCGTAGGGATGGGCGGTTTTCAAAGCCCTCAAAATCTGATTTTCCAAATGCGAAGCAAAAATCACCTCAACCCGATTTTCAGCAACTTCTTCATCCTGATTCAATGCCCCGATGTGCGGATTTGCTTTGCCCGTGGGCGTAAATGTACCAATGCCCTCCGTTCTGAAACTACAATTTTTATATTCGCCAATTTGTCCTGCACCCGCCGCATATAGGGCATCCAAGACCGGTTGGGTATTTTCAAGAGGTACAAAAGCTACTAATTTCTTCAAAATTTGCTTTTTGGGCGATAATATTTTCTGGTTTTGCAAGCCCAATTTCTCCGCAATCCTATAATTCACACCACCTTTTACGCTGTCCAAATTGGTATGAGTAGCATAAATGGCAATGTCATTTTTGATGGCAAGCATAACGGCACGTTCCACGTAATTTTTGCCATTGAAACGCTTCAAACCCCTAAAAACGATGGGGTGATGAGCTACGATGAGGTTACAATTTCGGGCAATGGCTTCGTGAATAATCTCTTCGGTGCAGTCTAAAGTTGCCAACACTCCCGTAATTTCTGTATGCGGATAGCCTATAAGCAAGCCCGCATTGTCATAACTCTCCTGATAAGAAAGCGGAGCGAGTTGCTCTAAGGAATTGGTGATGTCTTTGATGGTCATATTGAGCTGAGAGCAATGAAATTTGTGAATTAGTCAAAAATACTTTTCAAATTTATGCCAAAATTATCGTTAAAATTTTAGATTTGTTGAAACGAAGCCCATAAAGCAAAAAGAAAACAAGAAAATATGAAAGTACGTCCGAGTGTGGTGATTATTGAAAACGACTGTGTGCTATTGATGCGGTATCGTTATGGGCAAACCGATGTGTATAATTTGCCAGGGGGTAATGTCGATAAAGGCGAAACCCTCGCCCAAACCGTTGTACGAGAATTACAAGAAGAATTGGGTATAGAAATAGCGGTAGAAAAGATGATTTTGACGGGCGATGTAATAATGCCCGAAGGAAAAGAAGACATTTTGCATTGCGTTTTT
>JANPGQ010000432.1:0-7010 GCA_031423975.1 Cytophagales bacterium
CACTTTCGCCCAAGAATTCATACGTTCCTTCGTTGGGTGCATCCATCATACCCATAATATGTAGGAGGGTGGACTTGCCCGAACCCGATGGTCCCATGATGGAAATAAATTCGCCTTTTTGAATATCAATACTGACATCACGAAGCACAAAAGTGCGGTTTGCACCCGAATTATACCAGCGGAAAATGTTTTTGAGTTGAAGCATATTATTGTTATATTTGAGAAAAATAAATGTTAAGATTATGGAATTATTAATAGAAAACGAGATTTCTCAATACGAACTCGAAAGAAATAAACCAATGCCAAGCAAGAACCACTCAATTGTTCAAAGTAATTTAATTTTTGAATTAAAAACTCGTTACAAAAAAACGTTTTCTTTCCTATCGGAGATTGATATTTTAATGCCTGAAAAACCAAATTGTGTTCCTGACATTGGCATTTACCCAAAACTAACCTTTGATTTTTTAGATGATGAAATTGCTATGAACGAAATGCCTTTAACTGCTATTGAAATTGTTTCGCCTTCACAATCAGATAATGATATTCTTAAAAAAATTAACCGTTATTTCAATGCTGGCGTTAAATCTTGTTGGTTTGTAATGCCAGGGTTTAGAGCCATTTCTGTTTACTCTTCCATTGACAACTATGAGTTTTTTACTTCTAATATGACTTTAATTGACCCAGCTACAGGCATTGAATTACCCTTGACTGATATTTTTAGTTAATATCACTCCGTCCGTAAACTCTTCACAGGATTCATTAATGCCACTTTTATTGATTGAAAGCCCACGGTTAATAAAGCAATTGACAATGAAATTAGAGCGGTAAATACATAATTCCAACCATTGAAATCAATTCGGTAAGGGTAATTTTTGAGCCATTCTTGCATGGCATAATACGCCAATGGAAAGGCAAAAAAGAAAGAAATACTGACTAATTTTATAAAATCAGTGGAAAGTAACTGTACGATATTGCCAACAGATGCCCCCAATACTTTTCTGATACCGATTTCTTTGGTGCGTTTTTCAGCAGATAGCGTTGCTAAACCAAATAAACCCATACAAGAAATAAAAATGGTCAGGATTGCCCCAAAAAGCATAATTTGCTTCCATTTCGCTTCCGATTCGTAGTTTTTTAGGTTCTCAATTTCTTTAAATTTATAATCATAAGAACTTATTGGAAATAGTTTTTTGAAAGTCTTTTCGATGTGTTTCAAACTGGCACTTTCTGTATGGGGCTTAATTTTAATATAGACCATTCCGTAGTCGTTCTGTGGTTTCATCGTAAATAATTGAGGTCTAATTTCTTGACTCAAAGAAGAAAAATGGTGGTCTTTTACAACGCCAACTACCGTGTATTTTGCATTGTTATCATAGAAAAAATCAACCACCTGCCCAATTGGTTTTTTCCAAGCTGCTTTTTTTACAAAGGCTTCATTGACCAAAACGGATTTTGTAGAATCGGAAGCGAAATCTGTAGAAAAATTTCTTCCTTCTACCAAAGGTATTTTCAATAAAGGCAAAAAGGTTTGGTCGATGCTTTCGTAGGCAAAATCAATGGTTATACCGTTATTAATTTTCGCCAAAGTTCCCCAATAACCACCGTTTTTAGGAGCAACTTCTACAATATTGGAATTTTTAAGTAATTCTTCTTTGAATATTTTGGCATCACTGTGTTTCATTTGCCATTTTTCTACTTGAATTAGATTTTTATCATCGTAGCCTAATGATTTGGTAGTCAGATATTTAAATTGTGAATAGATGGTCAAAGTAGCAATAATTAGAAAGGATGCAAGCCCAAACTGTAGCACCACTAAACTCTTTTGAAGATAGTTTTTTCCTGATAAATTAAATCTTCCGTAAAGTGTTTGGACAGGATTATAAGCCGACAATACCAATGCAGGATAAAACCCTGCTAATAAGCCCGTTATCAAAAACATTGCTATATAGCCAAGTACCAATTTTGTATCAAATAAATATGAAATTGAAAGCGATTTATTGGATAATTGATTAAATATTGGCAAG
The DNA here is from genome assembly GCA_031423975.1 of Cytophagales bacterium. GTDB lineage: Bacteria > Bacteroidota > Bacteroidia > Cytophagales > Spirosomataceae > Arcicella. The sequence goes on from JANPGQ010000432.1 coordinate 2,025, forward strand.
ACCAATTCCACCAAAATGATGGCTAATAAAAATGCGATGAAACAAAGTAAAAACGATTCGCCCAAAAACTGCATTATCAACTCTTTTCTGTTGCCACCCACCACTTTTCTAACGCCAATTTCTTTAGCCCGTTTGAGCGAACGAGCTACCGTCAAATTGATAAAATTGATACAGGCGATAAGTAAAATAAATATGGCAATACCTCCCAAAATGTACGAAAATGTAGGATTGCTGGCATCCGAAAGTCCGTTGGTAGCTTTAAAATCTGTACTGAGGTGCATCGCCGTCATGGGTTGAAGCAAAAATTTGATTGATTCTTTAAAATCATATTTCTGTCTCATTTCAATAATAGAGGCTTTGGCATCGGTTTCATAGACCTTTTGCATTTTTGCCAATACATTTTTAATATCTGCCTTTGGATGGAGCAATACAAAGGTGTTTTGGAAAAAACTAAACCAATTTTCTTTATTTTGATAGTCTTCTTTGCTCACCACTTGTGGTATCAAAAAATCAAATTTGATAGAAGAATTTTGTGGGCATTTTTCAGAAACCGCCGTAATAACAAAAGGTTCAAATTTATCATTTTCTAATATATCAATTGTTTTGCCCAAAACATCGGTAGTATTAAATAGTTTTTTTGCTATTTTCTCAGAAATAACGATTGATTTTGGTTCTTTCAAGGCTGTTTTGGCATTGCCGTTGATGAGCGGAAATGAAAACATTGAGAAGAAATTAGCATCAACTACAAGCATCGTTTGATTGGTAATTTCGTTGTCATTACGAATATTCCGAGAATCTTCCTTTAACCTAACAAAGGCTTTTATTTCAGGAATTGCTTCTTTAAATTTTGGCCCTTGAAAAACGCCAGAAATACCATCTGCATGGCTGGGACTTCCATCAGGATTGTACCATTGGCTGACTATTCGATAAATATTAGGATTATTGGTGTGAAAGCGGTCGTAGCTAACTTCGTCTTTGCTATAAAGCATGATGAGCATGGCAGCGGCTAAACCCACGGCAAGTCCACCAATATTGATAAACGAATAAACCTTATTTCGAGCAAGGTTTCGGAGGGCGATTATGAAATAGTTTTTTAGCATGGCTTTTTTGTCAAAAGTTAAACGGGCTATTATGTATTTTTCCAAACTTATGCCATAAATATAATATATTGAAAATCAGATATTTAAAAATTTAGGCAAAATAAAAACTGTCCGTTTTCGGACAGTTTTTGTGCGGTTTTGAATAGGCATAAAAGTTTTTTTCTACTCTGTCCGTAAGCTCTTCACAGGATTCGCCATTGCTGCCCGAATTGCTTGATAACCCACTGTCAGCAAAGCAATTATAAAAGTTAGAGAAGCCGCCAAGGCAAATATTTTCCATGAAATATCAATTTTATAGGCAAAATTCTCTAACCATTTATTAGTCGTAAACCATGCTAAAGGAATGGCTATCAGAAAGGCAATTATCACCAAGAAAACAAAGTTTTTAGACACCAAACTCGAAATCTGAAAAACACTTGCTCCCAAGACTTTCCGAACGCCAATTTCTTTGGTGCGTTGTTGAATAGAAAGCGTAGTGAGTCCGAACAAACCAATGCAAGAGATAAAAATCATCAGGATAGCTCCAAAAGTGATAATTTGCTTCCATTTTGCTTCTTCTTCGTAATTCTTGAAGTTCAAATCTTCCATAAAATCATACCTAAATGGACGGTATGGCACCAGCTTATGATAGATTTTTTCAATAGCTCGCAAAGTTTTTGGGATATTTTTTGAATTGATTCTCAGCAAAAACCTGCCGTAAGCCATTCCTGGTTGAGCCGTAAAAAGTTGCGGTTTAATTTTCTCTTTTAATGAACCATAATGATAGTCCTTGACCACGCCGACAATCCGAAGTTTGGTATTTTGTCCGTTGAAGAAATCTACCGTATTTCCCACGCCCGAGCCTTTCCAGCCCGCTTCTTTTACAAAAGCCTCATTTACTAAAACCGAATTGGTAGAGTCGGCAGGGAAATCTTTGGAGAAATTTCGCCCATCTACTAATGGTATTTGTAGGGTTGGCAAATAGTTTTCTTCAATGTGTTCAAAAGTTACAGAAATATCACGCCCATTGGCTTTTGAACCTGTTCCCCAAAAACCATTTTGACGCATCGCTACGTTTTGAATACCCGAAATTTTAGCAAATTCATTCTTAAAAACCTGCATTAATTTTCGATTATTGTCCTGCCCAACGCTCACAACTAACAGATTTTTATCATTATACCCCAAACTTTTATGCGTCAAATAATTGAACTGTTTGTAGATAAAAAAGGTGGTAATTATCATAAAAGTTGCCAACGAAAACTGCAAAACTATCAAGCCTTTTGATAAATAATTTTTACCCACAAACCTAAACCGATTATACAATGTCTTCACAGGGTCGAAACCTGATAAAACTAAGGCGGGATAGAATCCTGCTGCAAAAACAGTTGAAAAAAATAAAATAATTGAGCTTATAACCAATTGGAAATCAAACAAATAACTTAAAGAAAGTTGCTTGTTTATCCAATCGTTGAAGATGGGTAAAGCTAATTCTGCCAACATGAAAGCCAAAGCAAAAGCGATAAAACACAAGACAAAAGATTCGCCTAAAAATTGTAAAATGAGTTGATTTCGTTGTCCGCCTACTACTTTTCTGATACCGATTTCTTTGCTTCTTCTGAGCGACTGTGCCACCGTGAGATTAACAAAATTGATGCAGGCAATCAGTAAAATAAACAGAGCAATGCCCGATAAAATGTAGGAATAAATGGGATTGCTGGCTTCACGAGTGTTGCTGATTTCAGTGTTGAGGTGCATAGCTAAAAATGGCTGAATTCCATAAACCATGGTGGCATCATAACCTCTTTTTCGCTCCTCTTCGATTTCTTTGCCAGCTCTGGCAGCAAAAACTTTTGCCATTTTCGCCTCAACAGCCTTCACATTTGCCTTCGGATTGAGAACAAAATAGGTTGGATAACCTAAATTGAGCCAGTGGTCATCACCTCCTTTGGCTTCGTGATAATTAAATGATAATAGTATTTTGAACTTGATACTCGAATTTTGAGGGGATTTTTTGGCAATACCAGTTACGACAAAATCCTCAAAATTATCATGAATTTCTATGGATAAAATTTTGCCGATTGGCTCTGATTTGCCAAAATATTTTTCAGCCATTTCTTCCGTCAAAACGATAGAATGGATGTCAGAAAGTACCGTTTTGGGGTTGCCTTTAATCAATGGAAAAGAAAATACCGAGAAAAAATTATCGTCCACCCAAACGGCATCTTCATAAAAAGTTTCATTCCCTTTTTTTACGATATAATTATTGTCTTGCACCCGCACACAAGCCTCAATTTCAGGAATTTCCCGTTTGAACGAAGGACCTTGCACCATTGCCGCTATACCATAATTTGCTTGTTTCCCTTGACTATCAATCTCTTTGCAGGTTAATTGATAGAGATTATCCTTTTTTTCGTGAAAGCGGTCGAAACTCACTTCGTCTTTGGTATAAAGAAAAATGAGCATACAACAAGCCAAGCCAATGCTCAAACCCGTGATATTGATAAACGAAAACGCCTTATTTCTGAGGAGATTTCGGACGGCAATTTTTAGATAGTTTTGTAACATGGCTTTTGGGATTTAAAGGATTAAAAAAACATGATTTTTTCACTCAAAATCATTCAGTCCTAAGCGATTTCACAGGGTTTGCCATTGCTGCTTTTATCGCTTGAAAACTAATGGTGAGTAAAGCAATTAGTAAAGTAAGAACTCCTGCAATAGCAAATATATTCCACTCAATATCAATCCGATACGCAAAGGCTTCGAGCCATTTATTCATTGCCCACCAAGCAATCGGGAAGGCAATTACGAACGAAGCCAAAATCAATTTTACGAAATCTTTTGATAATAAACTCACGATATTACTCACACTTGCCCCTAACACTTTTCTAATACCAATTTCTTTTGTGCGAGTTTCCGCTGCAAAAGCAACAAGCCCGAATAAGCCCATACAGGCAATGAAAATGGCGAATCCTGTAAACAAGGAAAACATTTTTGATAATCTCATTTCGGTTGAGAAGGTCTTATTAAACGATTCGTCCAAGAAATAATAAGTAAATGGATTTGCCGAGTGATACTTTTCGTATAAATACTTTATCGTTGATACTTTTTCAGAAACTTCTGATTTTGGGTCGAGACGCACATATATCGTTGGATAGCCATTTGGCATTATCCAATCTGTTGAACCTTCCTTGTAAATACTTATATTCAAAGGTCCTATTTTTTCTTTCAAACCTGCGAAATTGAAATCTTTTAATACGCCTCCTATTTCATATTTATCTTGCCAAATGGCAACAGACTGCCCGATTATATCCTTATTTTTAGAGAGTTCTAATTGTTTTACTGCTTCTTCGTTAATGAAAAGTTTTTTAGTTAAATTTTTCATGTCAATAGGAGTTTTAATCCATTGTAAATCAACCGTTTTAAAGAAATTTTCATCCGCAGTCATTGAATATAACATCACATCTTTTTTGGATTTTTGGGATTTAACGAACCAAGCATTATATCCTTTAAAAAATGGTGTTGTTACGGAAGTTATTGATTTTACACCGGTCATCTGTCGGATATCATTCTTTAAACTTAGATAGTTTTTTGCCATTGAACTATCAATATCAATTGCCATAACTTGGTCTTTTGTAAAACCTAAATCCTTGTTTTTTATGTAGTTAATTTGTTTTTGCGTAATAATTACACAGATAATCAAAACGACTGAAACTGTAAATTGAAAAACAGTTATCCATTTCCTCACGGATGAACCACCTTGCCCACTCGTAAATTTTCCTTTGATAACTTCTATTGGAATAAATCTGGAAAGTAATAAAGCTGGATAACTCCCTGATGTAAAAGCACTAAAAATGAACAATCCAATAACAGCGAATAAAAAGAGGGGATTTGTTAAAAAAGAACTATC
>JANPGQ010000433.1:0-12182 GCA_031423975.1 Cytophagales bacterium
ATTCATCCAAGAGTTTTTTTGTCGTTTCCTGACAATGATGGCACTCGGGATCATATATCATCACGAGCGTATAATTAGCCTTCACGCCATACAGAGGCGTATAAACGTCCAACGTATCAGTCATATCCATGTTTAATATCTTATTACCTATCAACACAGGTTTCATCTTTGTAACGTATTCTTTATTGCGACGAATGGAAGACGTATCCCAACCAGATTCAAGGTCTTTGATGATATATTTTTCAGCTACGTGAATATAAACGCCTTCACGTCCCATAATGTCGGGAGCAATGAATTTCTGAGCAAATTTTCCCACGACATATTTTCTTAAATCAGATTTACGAGGTGTTTTTTCAATGATAGCATTGGCAATCTGAATAATGGTATCGGGTTCAAAAAAACTAATATTTTTAAGATAAGTGTCCATCTTTTTCCCCACAAAAGGTGTTCGCAACATTCGTTCATCCGCCAAGTTTATATTATCCCAATAGTGTTTAAAATAATAATTTGATTGATTGATGGTATCTTGTAAAGTGGGTTTGGCAGGGAGAGGAGGCACTTCAATGTCGATGCCAGCTTGTAAAATATTTGCCGTAAAAGTTCCTTTATTTTTAGCAACATAATCTTTTTGAAACTGCTCTAACTCCTTGTAAATCTGCTGTTTCTGGGCGGGCGTTGCACCTCTAAGTTTTTGGGCTTTGGTATTTGCCTGATTGACAAAATCTTGAAAAAGAGATGCTTCTACTGAACCTTTTACCTTTAAATTATTGGTATAATCAGCGGTATCAGTCTGCATGGTGAAGTTTTGGTCGTTTATTACCAAATCAAAAATTCTATTTCTGCCCATCGCTACTACATAAAAACCCGCAGGAAGGTTTTTCTTTCCCGTAAAAACTGCCTTTCCCGAAGCATCCACTTTAGCGGTGTCTTGCGATAGAAAAGTGTCTTCGTAATGATGCACCAAGTATAACGTAGAATCTCGTAAGCCTTTGATTGTTAGTTCGATACGGTGTTGTGAAAACGTATTTTGGGTAATAAAAAATAAGAAAATTAGGGTGATAATATTTTTCATTGGGAATTTTCTGTTGATAATTTTTGGTTATTATTAAAACGAATTTAAGAAGAAAATAGTCGAAAAATGAATGCTTAATTAGCTTTAACATTCATTAACAAAAAAATGAAAGGTTGTAAACCTCTTAAAAAGGTTTATTTTTGTGTGACTAATAAATATAGTAAACCTATAAGGTTTTCAAAACCTTATAGGTTTGTGCCATTAAAAGATGCCAATTCAAAAAGTTACCCGAGAAGAAATTCTCTCCAAATCATTAGAAGTTTTCCGTTCACGGGGGTATCATCATACCTCCATGACTGACCTTGCCAATGCCGTAGGACTCTTGAAAGGTAGTTTTTACCATTATTTTGATAGCAAAGAAACCTTGATGAAAGAGGTTTTATCAAGTATCAATATCTTTTTGAAAGAGTCGGTTTTTCCAATTGCTTATGATACAACTTTGTCAATAGAATCACGAATGGAAACTATGTTAAAGCGTTTTTCTAAGACTGTTTTTAGTGCCGAAGGAGGTTGTATTGTAGGAAATACCATTTTGGAAACGGTCAATCAATATCCTGTTTTCAAGGAAGTTTTACAGGAAATAATTACGGGATGGCTGGATGCACTTACTTATTTATACACTCATACCCATTCTACTGAACAAGCTCAAAAATTAGCAGAACAAACCATCATGGAATACGAAGGGGCAATTATGATGGCAAAATTATACGGGAAAGGGCATTTTTATAAAGATTGCTATATTAGAACTATTGAGCGGTTAACGGTTAATGGTTAACGGTTTCTACCGAGAGTATTCTTCGTCAAAAACGTTTACCGTTCATCTTTCACCAATAAAAATACCGAATACTCAATAACTGCCTAATTCCTTGATTTTTAGATAGTTTATGTTGAAATTGATTTTCAATAAATTTTTTCACATAAACCCAACGCACAGCATGGAAACAAATACCCTTCCACTCGAAAAAGAATTAGAGCCCATCTTTACCAAACAGTTACCCGCTTTCCCCGACAACATCAAAGATTTATTCGTGAAAATTGCTCCTTTTTTGGCAATTATTGGCGTAGTTTTTGGCGTTTTTGGTGCTGGATTTGGCTTATTGTTTGCTCCGCTTATGTGGTTTTCAGGAAGTTTTTTAATTGGAGTTGCGATGCTTTTCTTGATAGCTATGATTATTTTGGATGCCTTAGCTATTCCAGGATTATTTGCCCAAAAAATGGCAGGTTGGAAGTATATGTATTACGCCCAATTTTTGAGTTTGATATACAGTTTGTGCATGGGAAATTGGTTTAGCGGCTTATTAGGAGCATTTATTGGCTTTTGGATTTTGTTTCAGATAAAGGAGAAATATTCTTAAAAGCGGTTCACGGTGAACGGTCAAGGGTAAACGGTTGAAAAAGAGGGTTTAAACGTAAATGCTTCAACACTCTTTTCAACCGTTTACCTTTAACCGTTCACCATTTACCGTATTAAAGCCGCTTTCTTCGCAGGAAAATAAGAGGCAATCATGGTGATAATTACTACAACCAAAGCCGTAAAAAAGAAGTCCCAAAACTGCATTTTTACGGGATAAGCATCAATCAATGCCCCCACAATTCCCATTGAAACTAAGCCATAGGTTTGTTGTAAATAGCATATCACAAAGCCTAAAATCAGTCCAACAATTGCTCCCGAAAAAGCCACGATTGCTCCCTCTGCCAAAAATATTTTTTGTATCATTCCACTATTTGCCCCGATGGCAAAAAGCGTTTTTACGTCCTCTTTCTTCTCAATGGCTAACATAGATAGAGAAAAGAAAATATTGAAACTTGCAATGCCAATAATGAAAGTAAGCGTTAGGAAAACGAAGAGTTTTTCAATCTTGATTGCCCTCAACAAACTGGCGTGCTGTTCGTCCTGATTTTGTACGATAAATTCCTTTCCCAATAAACTTTTAATAGATGCTTGAATGGCATTAATTTTCTCATTATCAGCTACTTGTATTTCCAAAGAAGTGCGTTCGTAGTTATAATCAAAAAGATTCTGGGCAAAACTTAGGGGAGCAAAAATGTAGCTGTCGTCATATTGTTGTTCAATGGCAAACACACCTGAAGGAATCAAACTCATTTTGTTGAAAGCATCAGTTGCGGTTAGATTCAACGTTTTGGAATTGGTGTTTCTTGGATACCAAACTTCCAAAGGGGTAAAAAAAGCATCCACATCTATGCCCATCGTGAGGGCAACTCCCGAACCCACAATGGCATGACTGATGCCATTTTCTTTCAGCATTAATTTGCCATCAATTAATGATTTTTTCAAGCGGTCTTGTTTCAAGAAATTATCATCAACGCCTTTCAGATTGACCACCATAGAGGCATCTCGATAACGGACTAATACATTTTCTTCAATAACCTGATTGATGTTTTTTACACCATCAATTTTCCCTATTTTTTGTAAAAGTTCAGGTGGGGCTTCAAAGTGTTTTCCTTTGAGAGGGCTAATTTTTAAATCAGCATCAAAACTTTTGAATAAACTTCGCTGAAAGTCTTCCAAGCCATTAAAAACCGATAAAACCACTACCAAAGACATCGTTCCAACGCCAACTCCCAACATAGAAATGATGGAAATCAACGAAATAAACGATGTTTTCTTACGAGCAAAGAAATATCGGCGGGCTATGTAAAAGGGGAAATTCATATTAATCCTCAATAACCTCTCCCTCTTTCAAAGGTGGAATTTCCAAATTTGAAATTAATGCATCCATGTGAGCAGCGTATTCAGCGGTATCGTCCACAAAAAATTCAAGATTTGGGATAATTCGTACTTGATGACGAAGTTTATTGCCCAAAATGCCTCTAATTAATTTAGATTTTTCACGAATATCATGTAGCAAACCTTCCTTATCATTCGTCAGCATGAAACTCAAATAGGCTCTGGCAATGGCTAAATCGGGCGTAACTTTTACATCCGTTATCGTTACAAAAGCCTTCCCGAAGGTAGATTGCATATCTTTTTGGAAAATTTCGCTCAAATCTTGCTTGATGAGTTTTCCGTATTGTTGTTGTCTTTTCGATTCCATTGTTCTATTTATTAGGGTGCAAATTTCGGAATTAAATTTCGTTTTATTTCGTAACTTTAACAAATACTCAAAGCTCATTACTCATTTCTGCTAAACTTATGATTCGATTATTTTTAATAACGGGATTTCTATCCATTTTCTTATTTGGCTCGCAATGCCAAACCGAAAAGCCTGTTGCTCAACAAAAAACGACTAATTCAAGTCCAAAACCTGAGAAAAAAGCGAACAACTTTCCTAATTTCAAAACAGAAACTGCCAATACAGGAAGTGGACCCGAAGTAACAGAATTTCCCACTACATTGAGTAATATTCCAATTGAAAAGTCAGCGGATACATTTTCGCCTGACCTTTTTCCTAATACGGTTTATCCCACTTCTTTTAATAAAAATTTAGGATTTTATCTGCCCAATTGGATTGTAACCTTGCATACTTCCTTATCAAAGGTTTATAAACAAAAACGAATTGCTTTGAGAAATAGAGGTATTTGGGGGTCGGTAGATTATCAAGTGCATCAAAATGAAGGTTTAGATTGGAATTTTTTCATCAATCCAGACCAAGGCAGACCCTTTCCCAATAATTATAATACTCGTAAAGGAGTCAATCTCAATAAGTTTTCATCTGCTTTGCCCATTGAACAAAGACTGCAAACTGGTGGGGTTGATTTGAATGGTTGGGATACAAAAACGGAAGTAGATTTGGATAAAATGGGTAGAGAAATTGCCCGTTCCACGGAATTTGGTGATTATTTTGTGGGAGGGAAACAACGAAATGGCATGGTAACTTTCGACTGGGAAAACAATTATGAAAACGGTGTAAATCCTCGGAAAGCCCTGCGTTTTATCAAATCCGTTTGTGATAATTTGCAGGGAATTTTTCAGGCGATGTACGTGCATCCGATAAATCCAGAGGTTGGAAATCTGACTACTAATGGTTATCCAAATGCCAATGGTGTAGTGAACCAACGAGATATTAATCCAATTTATACCAGTCAAGTAAATTTAGACGGTGTAAATTATAGAGTTACAGATTCTGAAAATTTTGCTCCTTTATTGGAAATGTCGCATTACGGCGAAACCACCATGCACGGCTATAATGATGGCGTGAGAACCCTAAATGCTTATGGTTCAAATGCTAATATTGAGCATTATTTGGCAAGAGTAACCAGCATGGCAGAGAAGAATTATAGCTATTTGCACAGCATTGGCAAGGATTTATGTTTCATTCAAGCAAAATTGATTTGTGATAGGAGCAATGGTTGGCAATATGCCAATGGCAGTAGAAAAGGCGGCGGGGAAAAGAAACCTCTCACGCAATACCTTACTCGTGACCAAGCCTTTAAATCCACTATGGCAGTTTTCTTTTCGGGATTACATTTTCATGAATGGAACAGACCAGTTCCTAATCTGAATGCTGATGCTTACAACGGATTTCAATTTGCCTTATCGCTATTGGGTACACGAAAAATATTTACTAACGGCGAAAAACTTTCTGCCGTAGATATGCGAACACCCCAAGCCGAATTTCAATTGTGGAAAAGTAAGTATAAATTTGTGGGAGAAAGCAATTATCGGCAAGAGGAAGGGTATCGTTTGAAAGAAAATACCGATAATTTATTGGTCAGAACCATGCGAATAGGTGATAAATTAGCAATTATAGTTTTGAATCCATACAATGTAGCCACAAAATTTAACGTAACGGTTGCTTGTACAAACGGAGGATTATCCGTAGAAAAATCTTTTGGTGAATCAGATTGGAAATCGTGCTATCCCAACGAAGCCCGCAAAGATTATATTTTTGATATTATTGAAATGAAATAAAAATTGTCTGAATTTGGATTCGTTAGATTTGTCAGATTACAGGATTTTAATTGGCTAAAATCTCTTAATCCATTAATCTGACGAATCCAAATTCAGACAATATTCCAATCACAACCAAAAAAAATGCTTAGTTTTTTTAAGGTAAATGCGGTTTACCAAATTTTTAGTTTATTGATTTTGCTCATTTTAGTTCGGATGCCGCTGTATTTGGCGGGTATTCCTGAATTAATTCCTGAGCTTCAATGGATGCTTGTGGGCGAACAGGTAAACAAAGGATTTGTGATGTATTCGCAGATTTGGGATAATACTGCCCCACTGTCGGTATTGATTTATGCGGGACTTGATGGTCTTTTTGGGCGTTCACAAACGGTTTATCAAATTGCCGCTCTCACGGTGGTCGCTTTTCAAACCATTTATTTCAATATAATTATCAATAATCGAGATATTTATTCCAAAAGAAACTACGTTCCAGGTCTAATTTATCTCCTTTTTCTCAATATTTCATTTGATTGTTCAACACTTTCGCCAGTGTTGATGGCAACGACTTTTTTGTTAATGTCATTTGGAACATTGGTTCGGCAAATCAGCCGTTTGCAAGCTACTGATGAGGTTTTTGAAGTCGGTTTTTTGATTGGTGTTGCCTCTCTTTTCTATCCTCCCGCTTGCGTATTTATCCTTTGGGCAACGGCATCTTTGGTCTTTTTTAGTGGTACAACGCTCCGCCAACATTCATTATCTATTTTTGGCTTTTTGTTCCCACTTTTATTGACGGCACTTTTCTTTTATTTAGACGGTACTTATGCCGCATTTGTTCGTAATTTTCTGTCTTCGGTTTTTCAAATAAGGCAATATAATCTCAACGATTTTAAATCATTATTGGCAACGTTAATCTTGCCTTTTGGCTTTGGAATTTTGGGATTCCTTAAATTAGTAAATGCCTTTGGTTACAATAATTTTCAGATTCGTTGTCAGCAAGTAATGATGCTCTGGGCTATCACAGGCATACTTTCTATTGCTCTGATGCCTTTTTTAGCCCCTATGCAATTCATTATTTTTGTACCAGCCATCGCTTTTTTTACCATCAATTTTTTCAGTAGTATGAAGAAACAATGGTTGGCAGAATTGATTTTTTTAGGGCTTTTTGGAGCAATTTTATTGATTCAATATCAAGCTGTTTATGCGACTAATAATAGTAGCTTTGTTCAATTAAAAAACTTAAAATTAAAGGAAAACTCTGAGGTAAAAATCAAGAATAAAAGGGTATTGGTATTGGGTGATGGCATGGAAGAATACAAAAATAACTACGCCGCAACCCCTTATTTGAACTGGAACTTAGCCAAATACGAACTCGAAAACTTAGATAATTACGACAATGTAATTAGTATTCTTAGAAATTTTGAACAAGATTCTCCCGACATTATTATTGACAAAGTAAACCTTGCCCCAAAACTTTTCAAACGCATTCCAGCCTTGGAAAGACGATATAAATTGGTGGGAAAGGGCGTTTATAAAAGAGTATAATTCGATGTTCGATGTTCGATGTTCGTTTTTCGATGTTTGGAAAATATCGAACTCATATTCCGAACATCTAACATCGAATAACAAACATCGAAAATTATGAAAGCATACAATACTCAATGGTCAGTCAATGACTTTATTCAAAATATTGCTGAGAAATGGTTTCAGAAAGGTTTTTTGAAGCAAGAACAGTATTCGGCTATCAAGCAAGAATATCATTCCGACTATAATAATCCTAACATTTTCCTCAAAATTGGCTTGTTTATTTTCACTATTTTAGCTGCCAGTTTCTCAGGTGGTTTGTTTGCTTTATTTTTTTCTGCACTTTTTGAAAGTCATCCTCAATTTGGCTTTATTATGGAAAGTATAATGCTTGGCGTTGGCTTTGTTTTTATCCTCGAATTTCTCATCAAAAACAACAAAATCTATCATTCGGGCGTAGATAATGCTCTGTTGTATATGGCTTTGGGAGCATTCTGTACGGCAAATTTTATGATTTTTGAAAACACTAAATTCCCCACTTGGTTCATGTTGAGTTTATGTTTGCCATTTTTCATAGCCGCCAGTATCAGATATGCCGATATTTTAGCAACAATTTCCACTTATTTATTAAGCCTTATAATTGTAGTATTAATCAGTTTAGAATTTGCTTGGGGCAGAACATTACTGCCATTTATCATCATGATTTTTTCCATAATGGCTTATTTTTTCAATAAAAAATTAAGTCAAAGAGATGATGAATTATATTACGAAAAAAGTTTAGATACCCTAAAAACGCTTTCATTAGTTACTTTGTATTTAGGAGGTAACTACTTGATTGTCAGAGAAGGAAATGCTCAAATTAACCACCTTACTGACCTTACATCTCCGCAAATTGCTTTTGCTCTCATGTTCTATTTTTTCACGATAATCATTCCCTTAGCCTACATTTTCTTTGGCTTAAAAAATCACGACCGTTTGTTATTAATCATTGGATTATTAGCAGGTGGATTTTCTATTTTTACCTACCGTTTTTATTTCTCAATGCTACCCATTGAAATGGCTTTGACCTTGGGCGGAGTCATATTAATTGCCTTATCAGGAATAGGTATTCATTACCTCCGCACATCCATGCACACTATTACTTCCCAACCCGACAACGAGCGTAAAGGACTCAATTTAGAATCCATCATTATGTCGCAAGTGATTCAATCCAAAATTCCACAACAAGGCGATACCTTTCAGTTTGGCGGTGGCGATGCAGGTGGCGGTGGGGCTGGGGGAGAATATTAAACGCCAAAGAATTGCCTGATTATAGTGTCCTTGAAGAGAAAAGTGATTTTATTTAAACTGATAAGTAACTGTAGTTTGAAAATTAAGTCTATCATTTTCGAAAGCATCGGCACCGTTAGGATATCGAAGAAATACTGCACTTTTGTCAAGTATCTGATATTTTGCTCTGGTATTAAATTGTATTTTTTTGTATTCACAACCTATTTCAGCTAAAATTTGATTACTTATTTCACCAATATCGAACGAAAATGAATCATACTGATTAGATACTGTTTGAGACGTGGAGCATTTAACATTAAATCCAAGTCCATAGAATGGGCGAATTTTATTTTGGAGTAATATAATTCTTCTGTACAAAGCGTTGAAATAAAAATTATTTTGAGTAAATGAATAACCTGTCGTTTGTAATCCTATTGTTTCATTTTCGTATAAAACTTCTAAGAATACACTCCTACTTCCTCTATTTCTTTTTGAATAAACACTGAGATTCAACCCAATAACAGGACTAAAAAATACTTTATTTGGATTACTGACACCATAAACATATTTCCCAATAATCGAAGTTCCAGCAACAATACCCCATACAATTTTATTTTTATCTTGCGATTTTTTGATATAGCAAGTATAATTACACCCTTTACATTTATTAAAATCAATGAATAAATCTGTCAGACTATTCTGTTCCAATACAGCATTTTTAGCCCGATTCTTAAGTTCATTACAGTCTTGAAAAAGACTATCTAATTCTTTGATGTACAGATTATTTTGTACTTCATAAGTTTTATCTTCATTCTTTTTTAAGTATTTATGCTGTACTAATTCCTTCATTTTACTCCCCCTAACATTATAAAAAAAGTGTTCTTTATCTCTTTTATCCGTAAAATAAAATAAACCATTTTCAGCTTTGAGAAGTACCAGAAGAGCTACGAGTGTATCCTTAACAATCATTTTTTTACTAACTTTCAACAATGCCGCTGATTGGTTTGGCGTAATGTCCAAATCTACTTTTTTGACAACGTAATGCTCTTTATTTGTACTACCAAAAGAAGTTAATTCAGTAATGCTAAAATCTTTTTCAACATTATTGGTTTTGAATGTAATTTTAATAGGATTGATACCCCAATTTTGGTCATCAATTAACCCTTTTAATGTATCAGTTTGGTTGGCTTGGATGATAAATCCATTTACGAAGTTAGTCTGAGCAAATGTAGATGTAGCAAGGCAAAATAGTAACAATAGTAGTAATTTTCTCATGGACTTATTTTTATACATTAGAACTTTATTCTGTATGGCAAAGTAACAATTTTAATACCAAAAATATAGTTTTTGACAAAATAACAATTGTATTCTTTCAAGATTACTATTGTTATTATAAATATAATTTTTAGGATTATTTAATGATAATTTAAGAAAAACTACTCAATTCATTGTCTTATTTCGTGATTGATTTGAGAAAATGTATATTTGGGCTTATTATTTGTGATTTAGTAAACGGTTCGCTGCTGCGATTGTGATTTAGTGATTTATACAAATTACACGCTTGCAATGAGACACGTAGCATAATTCACAATCGCAGCGGCGAACCGCTCACTAAATCACAAATCACAAATACAAAAAAAATGCAAACGGTCAATTCTTACAATTTTGCTGGCAAACGTGCCTTAGTTCGTGTAGATTTTAATGTTCCTTTGAACGAACGTTTTGAAATTACTGACGATACTCGTATCAAAGCGACAATCCCGACTATCAATAAAATATTAAACGATGGTGGTTCGGTGGTTTTGATGTCACATTTGGGTCGTCCGAAAGATGGACCAACGGATAAATATTCGTTAAAACACCTTGTCAATCCACTTTCAGTGGTGTTTGGTCGTACTGTAAAATTTGCGGATGATTGCATTGGTCAATCAGCCATCGACCAAGCGGCTGCCTTGCAACCAGGTGAAATTTTATTATTAGAAAATCTTCGTTTTTATAAAGAAGAAGAAAAAGGTGACGTAGCATTTGCTGAAAAACTCTCAAAATTGGGTGATGTTTGGGTAAATGATGCCTTTGGAACAGCTCATAGAGCGCATGCTTCCACAGCGGTTATTGGACAATTTTTCAAAGACCGTGTTTCTGGTTTTGTCATGCAAGCTGAAATTGAAAATGCTCAAAAAGTATTGGAACACGCCGAAAGACCTTTCACTGCAATTATGGGTGGTTCAAAGGTTTCAGACAAGATTTTATTAATTGAAAAATTATTGGATAAAGTTGATAATCTCATCATCGGTGGCGGTATGACTTATACGTTCACGTTGGCAGAAGGTGGTAAAATCGGCAAGTCAATTTCTGAGCCTGATAAAGTAGAATTGGCGAAAGAAATTTTGATAAAAGCAAAAGAAAAAGGGGTTAAAATCTATATGCCAGTTGATAATTTGTGTGCTGATAAATTCTCGAATGATGCGAATCGTCAAATCGTAGCAACTGGAGAAATTCCAGATGGTTGGGAAGGTTTAGACATTGGTCCAGAATCAGCAAAATTATTCAAAACGGTTATCGAATCGTCAAAAACTGTACTTTGGAATGGTCCGATGGGCGTTTTTGAATTTCCAAACTTCGCACACGGAACAAATGCCATTGCGGATGCAGTTGTGACCGCTACGGAAGAAAACGGTGCATTTTCATTAATCGGTGGTGGAGATTCTGCCGCTGCGGTGAACAATGCGGGCTACGGCGACCGTGTATCATACGTATCAACGGGCGGAGGTGCTTTGTTAGAATATATGGAAGGCAAAGTATTGCCTGGGGTTGCGGCACTTATGTAGTTAAACTCTGTCTATGCGACTCAGTCTGAATTTGGATTAGTCAGATTTAATGATTAATGGATTTTTGTAGAATTTAATCCTAAAATCCATTAATCTGACGAATCCAAATTCAGACAAATAATTTTCTACTGATTGACCCTCACCCCAGAACCAACACCTTGCTTCAATCCTCCTCTCAAATCCAATTTCTTGGTTTCTCCTTGGTAGCCGTTTGGTAAGGTTACGGTATGCCCATTTTCTATGATGGCATCGTAGGCGGCGGTTGGGATTTGTCCGCACGTCCATGTGGTGGAGGTGTTCCAATTGCCTGAATTTATGCTGATGGTTTTGTCGGTTGGGCAAGGCAAAACCGTTACGGTGGCATTACCCGTAACCGTTCCAACGCCGCAATTACTGGCAACGGACGTAATGGAGTAGGTTTGTGTACTATTTGGACTCACATTTTTGAGGGTTGGCGAAAGCGAAGTTATCTGCCCCGTTGCCACATCCGAAGTTTGATAAGACCAAGCATTTCCACCCGTAAAATTAAGATTCAATTTAGCCTTCTGCCCTGGGTAAATTGACGTTGAACCTGTGATATTGGCATTGATGGGTTCACCGATTTTTATTTCTACGGTGTCAGATTCTGTTTCGCAAGTGC
>JANPGQ010000434.1:0-4115 GCA_031423975.1 Cytophagales bacterium
TTTCATATTTCAAGCAAGGGCTTTCGATAGTCAAAGCTAAGGTTTGGTCTTTGAGAATGTTTATTGGCGTACTAAACGATATTTTTAAAAATGCTGACCAAGGAAAACTCCTGTATGTCCAGTAGTAAAGTGCGTTTGCCCAAAATGTGTCGCTGACCCCTGAATAAGGAAAGCTTATATCCATCAAATTTAAAAGATAGCATTTGGGAACGATTTTTGCTGTGATGTGTGAGAATTGGTACACGCAAATATTTAAGATGGTAAGTTTATAATTAACGAATATTTTCGATGTGTTTTGAAAAAATATTTGCTTCAACCATTAAAACGTGAAAAATCAAATAATAGATTTACCACAAAAAATACTTTAGGGAAAAGTTAACGTAACTCTCATTACACAACCGTATCAATACATATAATAAACTATGACCAGACAAGAATTTCCAATTCCCGCCAATGAACAGGAAAGAGTCAAAGCCTTATTGAATTACCAAATATTGGATACTTTTTCGGAAGCAGAATTTGACAATATTACTGAATTGGTGGCTAATATTTGTAACGTTCCAACCGCACTTATTTCTCTGATTGACGATAAAAGGCAATGGTTTAAATCAGCCGTTGGTTTAGAGGTTACAGAAACACCCCGAGAAATTTCTTTTTGTCAATATACCATCATGGGGCAAAAAATACTCGAAGTTCCCGATGCTCAATTGAATCCTATCTTTAGGGAGAATCCCTTTGTAACGGATGCACCACACGTCCGTTTTTATGCGGGAGCTCCGCTTACAACTCCCGATGGTTTCAATATTGGCTCTCTGTGTGTCATCGACCAAGTTCCCCGAAAATTGGATGAAAGCCAGCGAAAGGCACTTACGACACTTGCCAATCACGTGGTTTTCCAACTTGAGCTGAGAATTAAAAATCGTGTACTAAAGGATGAAGTAGAAAGACTTTCAAAGAAAGAGTTAGAAAAAGTCAATACTGAGCTAGACAGCTACAAATTAGCCTTGGATCAAATATCGGGGGTAATTATTTCTGATAATCAAGGAATTATCAAATATGTGAATGAAAATACTTGCGAGATTTCTAAATATTCGAGGGAAGAATTAATGGAACAAGATAGTAGAATTTTTGATTCAGGATTTCACCCCCCGCACTTTTTTGAAGATATATGGAATACTATTTCTTCGGGTTCTATTTGGAAAAACGAAATCAAAAATAGGGCAAAAGATGGCACATTCTACTGGACAGATACTATCATTGTCCCTTTCTTGGATGCCAATGGAAAGCCTTACCAATACGTTTCTATCAAACAAGATATTACCAAACAAAAGCTAAACGCAAATCAGCTAAGCAAATTTTTTGATATATCCGTAGACTATTTTTGTGTAGCAAACAGCAACGGTTTTTTCGAGAAAGTTAGTTCTGCTTTTTCAAAAGGGTTGGGTCTTTCCGAAGAGGAATTATTGTCCCAATCTTTTTATGATTTTATCCACGAAGAAGACATTGAAATAGCCAACAAAGCGATGGAAAAATTAGGACAAGGTTTAAGCAACACTAATTTGGAAGTAAGGTTCAAATGCAAAAATGGTGACTACAAATTACTAAGCTGGAATTCTGCCACCGACCAAGAAACGGGCTTATTCTTTGCAACCGCCAGGGACGTTACCGAGAGTAAAATAATAAGTGAAGAAAACAAAAGACTTTCGTGGGTTGCCAAAGGCACCAATAACATTGTAATTATTACGGACAAAGACCGAAAGACTCAATGGGTAAATCAGGCTTTTGAAACCTCAACGGGGTATTCTTTGGAAGAAGTAATTGGCAAAAATCCAAGAACATTTCTACACTATGATAAAATAAATCTCTCCACTGCTAACGTAATAAAAGAATCCTTAAATAATAGTATGGCATTCAAGGGTGAAGTCAATAATATTAGTAAAGATGGCAGAAAGTATTGGATTGACCTCAACATTAATCCCGTCTTTAATAATCATAAAGAAGTCATTAATTTCATTTCGATTGGGACGGATATTACCGAAAAAAAGAGGAAAGATTTGAGTATTCGTAATTTATTAGATACGCAAAATTCGATATTCAATGGAGTAGGGCATGCCGTTATGTTCACCAATGCCGATGGTATTGTCCAAGTAATTAATAAGGCAGGGTTAAACTTAGTGGGTTACACAATGGAAGAAGTTGTGGGAAAAATGAGTGCATTAACTTTTTATGATGCTAACGAAGTACTCAAACGCTCGCTGGATTTAACGTTTGAATTAGGCGAAAAAGTTAAGCCTGATTTCAACACGCTTATTGCGAAAACGACCCCAGAACACAACGATATGGATGCCAATGAATGGACATACATTTCAAAATCGGGCAAACGGACACCCGTATGGATGAGTATAACCTGTATTAAAAATACGGACGGTGTCATACTGGGCTATTTTAGTGCCGCCGAAGATTACACGATCAAAAAACAGGCGGAATCTGATTTAATCAATGCGAAAAATCTCGCTGAAATGTCAGTTTTTGCGAAAGACAGCTTTTTGGCGAATATGAGCCACGAAATCCGTACCCCTTTGAATGCCATTATTGGTTTCACGGAGCTTTTATCACAAAGTGAACTGGATACTGTGCAGTTAGAATACGTAGGTAATATCCAAGATGCCGGGGATAATTTATTATTACTCATCAACGATATTTTAGATTTATCAAAGATTGACTCGGGACAATTAGTCATTGAAGCCTATCCATTTAATGTTAAAAATGTTTTAAATCAAGTTTATAGCTTATTAAAAGTAAAAGCTGACCAAAAAGGACTTGAATTTAGTTTGTTTTTGGATGCCAATATGCCCGAATCTGTCTCTGGAGATAAAGGTCGCATCAATCAGATAATAATGAACTTGGCGGGAAATGCCATAAAATTTACCGAATCAGGCGAAGTTTCAATTTCGGTGAAAAAAATGTCCGAAACCGACACGACCGTTACCCTAAAGTTTTCGATAAAAGATACTGGAATTGGCATTGCACCAGAAAAATTATCTACTGTTTTTGAACGTTTTATTCAAGCGGAAGCCAGTACGACCCGTAAATTTGGCGGTTCAGGATTGGGATTAAGCATTGTAAAACAATTAGTAGAATTACAGGGTGGTGAAATATCGGTAAATAGTAAAATAGGTCTTGGCTCGGAATTTCATTTTTCATTAGAATTTTCGAAATCTGAAACTGTTCAAACGGAAACTCGAGTAAAAGGTATTTTAAATCAACAATCGTCGCTCGGAAAGCTGTCCATCTTACTTTGTGAAGACAATGAGATGAATCAACGTTTAGCAAAAATTGTCATTGAAAGTTTTGGCTTCAAATTAGATATTGCCATTAATGGACAAGAAGGGATTGATTTATTGTTAAAAAATCAATATGACCTTATTTTAATGGATCTTCAGATGCCCGTCAAAGATGGGTATCAAACAACGATTTATATTCGTAATGAGCTTAAAATGACCATTCCTATCATTGCGATGACTGCCCATTCACTCGTTGGTGAACAACAAAAATGTTTTGATATTGGGATGAACGCCTACGTGGCCAAACCTTTCAAGCAGGCTGATTTATTGGACAATATTCATTTAGTTTTAAAAAAGGAATTCGAAAAAGAATTAACCAACCGCACGGTTGTTGAGAATGTTCCTTCAGAAATATTGGAGAAAAAAGAAATTGATTTAACGTATTTGGATGAAATATTAGGGCATGACAAGGATTTAAAAATTGAAATGATTGATCTATTCATTCAAAATGTTCCTAATGATGTAGATTTACTTGGAAATGCAATACTCGAAAAAGATTTGATGGGCGTTAAAAAAATTGCTCACCACATGAAATCTTCACTCTCAATGTTTAATCTGACTCAGGAAGTAGCATTTTTAGAGCAAACTGAAATGAATGCCATGGATTCAGTTATTAACAGCAAAATATCCGAAGAATTTACTTTTTTTAAAAGTAGCATAGAAAAAACGGTTGTTGCTTTAAAAGAAGTTAACATGGCGTAACCACACCAAAAAAACCGTATAAATATCTAATAATTAGACTTTTATACGGTTTTTAATTTTTAAAATTTG
>JANPGQ010000435.1:0-2120 GCA_031423975.1 Cytophagales bacterium
GATTGTGGAAAAGACAGTATCAAGATTGTTCCAAAACCGATGTTGGCATTGTGCAAAGAAGCCAGAATTCCAGTGTTGGTAGAAGGCAAAACGTATGATATTACGTATGATTTCAGATTAGTAAATGTGGGAAATGCCGACTTTGAGCAAATTCAAGTATTAGATAATTTGGACGATGTATTTACCAATAACGGAGCTAAAATTTTGAAAATCAATGGCTTGAAATCTGATTCTGGATTGGTGGTAAATCCTAATTATGACGGACGAACCAATAATCAACTCTTGATTGACTCGCAAAGTAAATTACTGACTGGCAAGGTGAAAAGTATTCAGTTTACGGTGAGAGTAGATTTCACGAATAGCCAATTTGATACTTTCTATAACTCAGCAACGGGTGTAGCCAAAGCAGGAAAAGTAGTCGTGCAAGACCTATCAAACAATGGTTTTGACGTAAATCCAGACGGTAATAACGACCCAACGGACGACTCGAAGCCAACGCCGATTAGAGTATTGAACGTACAAAAACCAGTGAACGAACCGAAGGAAATATTCATTCCAGAAGGATTCTCGCCAAACGGAGACGGCATCAATGATTTATTCGTTATCGACTTGAACGACAAGACTTTAACGATAAATCTACAAATCTATAACCGTTGGGGAGGATTGGTTTACGCCCAAGAAGAATACCAAAATAATTGGGACGGAACCGCCAACCAAGGCATCAACCCAACGGGCAAAACAGGCTTACCAGATGGTACTTATTTCTATGTGGTACGACTATCGAACGGAAAGGAATTTGTGCGGAGTATGACTTTGATGCGATAGGGTTTTGGAGGAATTGAGAAAGGGAGTAAAGGAAGATTTTGTCTTCTTTTGCTCCCTTTTTTTGTGAGGTGTTTGTTAATGTTATGAGATATTTCTATTTTTGGTTGATTGAGATAATTGTTATAGAATTATGGCGATTATACTTCCTTGGTTGGTAGAACCACTCCCGTTCCATGGCACGGTGTCCTCACCTGACACTGTTCGAAAGCAATTCGCCTACCTATTTATTTCTCATAAAATACTGAAAATCAAATATTTGCATTGCTTTCGCACGGTGTCAGGTGAGGACACCATAGCCGTCAGGTTAAGAGGTTGCTTCGGAGAAGCATAACCTTTGTAGTAATTGATTATCAGCGAGTTACGAGGCTTCGGAGAAGCCTAACATTAATTTTAAGGTTGGGCTTCTCCGAAGCCTAAACGCCTGATAAATAAACTGGTAGTAGGTTTAGCGAAGCTGTGTCTGAACGTAGCGTCAGCTACGACCCAAAACTGTATCTGGTCGTAGCGTCCGCTACGACCTAAAACTTCGTAGAGCGTCCGCTCGTTGTTGGACTTAGGAAAGAAATATAAATTCAAAAAAGTAGTTCCTCTGGGCGTACTGTAAACTATTTGATGTATGTTTATGAGAAATTCAGATTATTCTTAATCTTTAAAATGATTAGTAATCACGATTTTACTTTACGGTAATTTTGATAAACCAGAAAGAATAATGAATAAAGAAAAAGTATTTGACGAAAATGGACAAGGCTTTACTGAAATTTTTTTAACTGAAAAAGTTGATAGAGTAAATCCGATTGAATATTATAAAACGGTTGAACTTGAAGAACGAGCTATTTTACTACGTGAGTCATTGAATGCTAAAAACCCATTTCTTACTTCACATTTGGATGATAATTTTTTCATAAAAAAAGCGGAGCAAACGTTAGTTGATTTTTGTGAACATTACGAAAGAATAGATGTCCATAAAAATTTCATCGAACTGTTAAAAACTACACGAAAGAAAGATCAAGAAAGGTTGCTTAAAGGTCTAACTTTAAATCTTGATGAACTGATGTGTATAATATTTAAATCTTATAATGATTTTGGATTTTTATACAGCAAAAATCTTTTTGAAAATTTATCAGATAACTTTACCGTTTTCCAAATAGAGTCAGAGCTAACCACGCTCGAGTTTCGAGCCGTTACAACGTTATGACCCAACCATGTCGTATCATTAAAACTTACATATTGTTTCGGATCAAGATTCGTCGATATTTCATCAGTAAAGTTGAATGTTTTTTTATCCATTTGATAAA
>JANPGQ010000436.1:0-13606 GCA_031423975.1 Cytophagales bacterium
GATGAATTGGGTGACGAATTAGTACCTGATTACCTCACGAGCGTAAAACAAGGCGGATTTTATGGCTGGCCATTCTTTTATTATGGCAAAAATATTGAACCTCGTTTAAAAGATACCCCAAGCCCCGAATCTATTGATAATGTCATTATGCCTGATGTGGCTTTGGGTTCGCATACTGCCTCTTTGGGTTTAGTCTTTTATCGTAAAAATAACTTTCCGAGCAAGTATCAAGGTGGGGCATTTATCACGCAGCACGGTTCATGGAATCGTTCGGTGATTTCGGGTTATAAAGTAATTTTTGTACCCTTCAAAGACGGTAAGCCGTCGGGTAAGCCAGAAGATTTTTTGACGGGTTTTGTCGAAGATTTAGCCAAAAGTAAAGTTCACGGAAGACCCGTAGGTATAACCGTTTTGGCCGATGGCTCAATGTTGGTTTCCGATGATTCGAGCAATACAATTTGGCGAGTCAAACATAAATAATAAAAATTTCTAAAAATTTAAGAACCATGAAGATATACATCAAATATATGGTGAGCCAACGTTGCAAGTTGGCAGTAAAAAAAGAGCTACAAAAACTTGGTATTCGTTACGCAAATATTGAGTTGGGAGAAGTGGAAGTTTTTGATAATATTACGCAGAAACAACGAGAAGCCCTAAAAGCATCTTTATACAATTGTGGTTTGGAATTGATGGATGATAAACGAACCATTTTGATTGAGAAGGTAAAAAATCTTATTACCGAAATGATTCATTATAATGACGAATTGCCCAAAATAAACTATTCAGATTTCATCAGCGAGCGTATTCAACATGATTATACCTATCTGTCAAATATATTTTCGCAAGTAAAAGGTATTACCATTCAACAGTTTATCATCAATCATAAAGTAGAACGCATCAAAGAATTGATTTCTTATGGCGAAATGAATTTAACAGAAATTGCTTGGAAAATGAATTATAGTAGCGTAGGACATTTATCAAATCAATTCAAAAAAATAACGGGATTCTCTCCTTCCCATTTCAAGCAATCGAAGGAAAAAACACGGAATCCGATTGAAGAAATTGGTAGTTATAGATATTAAAATTTAGTCAGTATTTCCTTAGTTTGGTTCAACAATACGAACTCGTCTCAAAAAGGCGAGTTTCGTTTTTATCGAAAAAGCCTCTCTTGATGGTCAAGAGAGGCTTTTTTTATTTTCAAGAAAAATTCAACTTTTAGAATTTAACATTCAAAGTAGCATTGAAAATTGTTCCTAATTGACTGAACTGAGAACCGTCATAAGTTACGTTTGAATAACGACCGTTGAAAGTAATCAAGTTATACTGCGTGAAATAAGGATTGCTTGGTACGTTGTTATTTGGGTCATAATGCGTTTTAGCACCTGTTTTCAAATTTACAAAATCCCATGATGGCAATACGTTCAACAAGTTATTAGCATTCAAAGTAAGCGTAGTTACTTTCGAGAATGGAATACTAATCGCTAAATCCGTAACAACGGCTGGCGAGAATTCTGTATCTGTATTATCATCCAAACCGTTTTGGTGAAAATGAGTCGTTCCGAACAAAGTATTGCTCAAATTGAAAGAAACACCTTTTACTAAATAATTTAAGCCTAAAATAGCTTTGTATTTTGGACGTGAGGTAAACAATAATCCATTTTGGATTGGGTCAAATACCGACTTACCCGCATCTGCAATTAATTTAGGATTATTTACTGAAGTATATTTGTTTTCGAAGGTATAATTACCCGCTAAACTTACGTTTAATCTTCCCTTTCCAAGCACTACGTTTTTCTGAGAAACCACAAAATCAAGACCTGATGTGCTGGTATTTAAGGCATTAGCAAAGAAACTTACTGCCACAATGCCGTTATCAGTCAAGATTTTATCCAAAGCCGTATTTCCTTTATCAGTTCCAGAAATTTCAGAACCTAAAATGATACGGTCGTTTACTTGGATATTGTAGTAGTCCAAAGTAACGCTCAAATTCTTAGTAGGATTCAAACCAACACCTAACGTAAAGTTGGTTGATTTTTCAGGTGTTAATTTAGGTACTCCCAAAGCAAAAGCCTGTGGACTTACGTTATTCACGATACCTTTTGTTTGAATACCTTTTCCTGGTACAAAACTCGCCTGAGCCAATTGCTGATAAATTTGGTGCAACAATGGAGCTCTGAAACCCGTAGAGTAAGAACCACGAAGCGTAATTTGGTCATTGATTTTATAACGTGTACTCAATTTATAAACTACTGTACTTCCAAAATCACTGTATTGTTCAGCACGAACCGTTCCATTTACTAAGAATTGATCTGAAATATCATACGACAAATCTACGTAGCCACCGAAGTTGAAACGAGTATTTGTTCCTGCATTAGTAGGTGATGTTCCTGGGAACGAATCTGCTCCTGAACCTACGAATGATGCAGTATCACCCGCAAAAACCGTAAATGATTCAGCACGGAATTCAGAACCAAAACCAATATTCAACTTCTCGTTTACTGCTTTTGTAACATCAATGTTTCCTACATTATGCGAAAACTCGTATCCACCTGGTTTGAAGTATGTAGGTGAATTTTTACCCAAAGAACGGTTACGTGAGTTAGAGATTGTATAAAGTTGTTTGTTGCCACCCGTTGTGAAACTAAGGTCAGTTTTCCAACCATTATTTTCTTTACGTACCCCTACAGTAGCATTGTAGTCATTCAAATCCCCTTGAAAACCAGGGACATAGCCAATATAAGGCTGTCCCGCAGGAGTCAAAAGTCCGTTATCCGTTGTTCTCCAATACGGAGTACGGTAATTGGCAAAACTGTTTACTCTCTTATAAACGTAAGCTGCGTTGAAATACAATTCAGTATTATCGCCTACTGGAATACCAGCATTGATTAAGAATTTAGCCGCTGTATTTTCTGGCTGACCGTTTACGTTTCCTGCATCTGGTTTCAAAGCTAAGAATTTCTTAACGTCAGCCAAAGGAGCTCCAAAACCTAAATCGCCATCTGCTTCTGCCTCAGCACTAACTACTCCAGGACGATTCGCCAAAGCTGTACGGCTAAAGTCAAGCGTGTAGTTCACAAATCCACCATTTCCGAAATTTGAACCATTGTTTACTGAAAAGCCAATGTGTTGTCCATCACCTTTACCCGTAATACCAGCCGTCAATTGAGCCGAGCCATAATCAAATTTATCTTTCAAAATGATGTTCATTACCCCTGCAATGGCATCTGAACCGTATTGAGCAGAAGCACCATCACGTAAAATTTCAACACGTTTGATAGCTTGTTGTGGAATAGCCGAAATATCAGCTCCTGATTCTCCACGACCAGGGGAAGTCTGGATATACAACAAAGCACTTGTGTTTTTACGTTTTCCGTTAATCAAAACCAAGGTACGGCTTGGTCCCATACCTCTGATTTCGTAAGGGTCAAGCAAGGACGTTGCATCATTTACGGGTGTATTTACCGTGTTGAAAGATGGCACTGAATATTGAAGAGCCTTATCAAAAGTAGTCTGACCAGTAGTTCTCAAATCTGCCGCTGAAATAACATCAATTGGCAGAGGCGTATCGGTCATTGTTCTTTTTGAGTTACGACTACCCGTTGAAACCACTACTTCCTCCAAAGCACTCGTTGAAGCTACTAAGGCAATGTTCAATTCGCCCGATGCAGGAATATCCACATCCATAGACGTGTACCCTACTGACGAAACGCTCAATTTAGTGGCAGTAGTAGGCACTTTGATAGTGAAGCTTCCATCAGCACCCGATACAGTACCAATTTTGGCATTTTTAACCGTTACACCTGGAAGCGAAGACCCGTCTTTCGAGTCGGTAATTTTACCCGTTACCGTTTTGGTTTGGGCGGAAATTTGCACGGTAAATCCGAGCAAGGCAAAGACTGCCAATAGAAGAATTTTTTTCATGTGATTTTTAGAAAAGATTAATATTTAGTTTGTTAAATTGAGGTTTTACCACCAACTTATTTGCAAATTAACACCAAAAACAGAATATAGTTTGCAATTGTCAGCAAAAACTTATTCCTAAGTGGATAATATTTTTCACGAGCATTACAGATTAGTCGTTTTTGCGTATAAATGCGGTTTGTTGAAAGGATTTAGTAAGTAAATATGCGGAGGAAGAAAAAAAAGGTTGCGTAGCACGTTTTTACTGTACTACGAGTATAAGGTCATGTTTTTAACACCGTCTGACCGATTAGTATAAATAGTGATAAAATAGCTTTTGACTTATATAAACGATTTTACGTCAATTGCCTATCTTTATCAAAAACAAACTAAAAATCCAATGAAACAAGAAATAATAAATTTGTATGATGAGTACACGCACAAACCACTTTCAAGGGGCGAGTTTCTAAAAAAATTAAGTCTGCTTACGGGTGGAATTACGGCTGCTTTAACAATTTTACCCGCTCTGGAAAGTAATTATGCCGTGGCACAAGTTTCTGCCGAAGAATTATTTACAGAGACCGTAACATATAAAGGCAGTAATGGAGAAATGAAGGCATACATTGCCCGTCCAAAAGAAATGAAGGCATATCCGACCGTAATAATTATTCATGAAAACCGAGGGCTAACTCCCCATATTGAAGATGTGGCTCGCCGTGCGGCACAAGCTGGTTTTTTGGCAATTGCTCCCAATGCTTTGTCGGTCGTGAGTCCCCCACCTGCCAATGAAGACGAAGCCCGAACGGCATTTTCTCAACTGAAAGCCGAAGATAATTTAGCGAATTTTATGAAAGTTTTTGACTATTTACCCACCAGAAAAGACTCAAATGGCAAGATTGGATGCGTTGGTTTTTGTTGGGGTGGCGGTATGGCAAACAGTTTAGCCGTTGCCGTGCCTACCCTCAAAGCAGCCATTGCATTTTACGGTCGCCAACCCGCCACCGCCGATGTTCCAAAGATAAAATCAGCCGTGCAATTACATTATGCAAGCCTTGACGAAAGAGTGAATGCGGGAGCAAAAGAATATGAAGAAGCCCTAAAGGGAAATGGGAAAACCTACGAATTGTATATGTATGAAGGCGTAAATCATGCCTTTCATAACGATACTTCTGCGGCAAGATATAACGAAGTTGCCGCTAAATTAGCTTGGCAAAGAAGCATTGATTTCTTTAAAAAATATTTGGTCTAATTTTATACTCGTTTCATATTTTCAGTTTTCCGAAAGTTAAGTTGTTGGATGTTATCTTTTGCATCCGTGATAAATGCGAGGAGTTTTGACCCTTTAATGAATCCATAAAAAAGGAAGGCTTCGTTCAAAACAAAGCCTTCCTTTTTTGAAATTTTTACGTCTATTACAAACCTATTTCATTCCCGACAAAAACTCCACCACATCCCGAATCTCTCTTTTTGATAATAAACTACCCATCGGTGGCATACTTGATGGATAATTTTCTCTTTTTTGGATTCTGGAAATCGCAATTTTTAAGGGTTCGGCTTCGGAGGTTTTCAAGACTAATTCGTGTTCAGTTTCACCCGTGAGAATACCCGTAACTTCTTGTCCATCGTTCAATTTTAAATAGACCGTTCCGAAACCTGGTGAGATTCTGGCACTGGGTTCAATAAGAGCTTGCAGAATTTGCTCACGAGTAAGCACACTCCCGATTTTTTTTAGCGAAGGCCCTACGTTTCCGCCTTCTTCGCCGATAGAATGACAGCGAATACATTGGGCAGTTTGATTCCATTTTACGATGTCTCTGCCTTGGTTAGAGTTCCCTCCAAATAGTGCGTCTTTAAAAGCATCTGTTTCCGTGCCTTTTCCTCTAAAAGCCTCTAACCGAGCCATTAATGAGGCGTCTTTAGTTTTCTCAATGGTTTCTATCAAATTCAATTTCACTTTTGACGAAAGACTTCCTGCGGTCATCTCATTCATTAATTCATCCAAAACTACCCGAGTGTTATCAATGGGCATTTCGCCCAAAACATCAATCAATTGTTGTTGTTCTTGATTACTTCCGTTGGCAAAAATGGGCTTCAATACTGCAGGAAGATTTTCTTTGCTGATAGATAATTGATTCAATAAACCGATGGAAATAGTACGTACATTTTTGTCTTTATCGTCCATTCCTGCTTTAATAATCCGTTCCATTTCCTTGTATTTCAAGGTAGAAAGGTTAGAAATTGCTACCGAACGAACTTCTGGTTTTGGGTTTTCGAGCGCTAATTTGGCCAAATCTTCATTATAATCTGGGATGTTTAATTCACCCAATAATTTAGCCGTAGAAATCAAAACTGCTGGATTTTCATTCGCTAAAAATGGCTTAATTTTTGCCCGAATTCTGGCATTTACTACGGCAGCATCACGAATCAATTCTCCTCTGTAACGCCCATCTACACGGTCTAAAACAGATGGATTTGCCCATGAACCAATGGTTGCCAAAGCCTCGGCAAGCAAAGCATCCGAGATGTCGCTTCTTTCGGAATAAGCAATCAACATATCTAATTCTTGTTCGCCTCCCACTCGCAAACAAGCATTGATGGCTCTGCGAATCAAGGGTTCTCCACTAAATTTTGTCTCTTTCAAAACCTTTGCCAAGGCGGGTAAAGCGGGTACAATCGACAAATCATCATTGATACCACGAGCGGCTTCTGTTACGATATATTCGTCTTTATCGTTCAAAAATAAAGCGATTTTTTCACTACCTAATCTTCGTAAAACCAATACAGCGGCAGTTCTGAGGGCTTTATTATCGTTATTAACTAAACTCACAATTGGCTCAACTTGCCCAATACGAGACAACGCCAACACGCCTGCATGACGGATATACACATCTGCATCGTTATTGTTTTCCAACATTTTCAACAAGGTAGGCACTGCTGCTTCGTACTTAATTCTGCCAATGGCCTGGGCGGCGTAAAATTGGATTCTTGAGTTATTAGACAATAATAAATCATTCAGGTTTTTGCCCGCTGATGCATAACCTACATCACCAATCACCTTAGCAGCTTGGGCTACAATTTCGGGGTCTTTGTCGGTAAGAAGATTTACTAAATTAGACGCCAAAGATTTATCATCCGCCGCCAATTGACCTACACCCCAAATACCATGAATCCGCTCTAATTGATTTTCAGTTTGAGCAATGGCTTTTTCTAAAATTGCTAAACCTTTTTTTCCACGATTTACCAATTCAAACTGTGTCTTCTGACGAATTCTCATATCTTGATACGCCAAAAGTGCCAATAATTGGTCATCCGTTTGCGAAGCGTAATTCATTGCCATCAAACTTTTGGTTTCTTCCCGTTGCTTTTGAAGGTCATTTTTATCAGATTTTACGTCAATTTTCCAAACCCTGCCGACGTTTTTAGCATCCCAGCCCGACAACCAATCGGCAGCGTACAAGGCACCATCGGGTCCGAAACGAATGCCCGTTGGCAAAATTCCACGCACCATGTCTTTATCTCCATCAAGTACAAAAGATGCTCCTTGGGGTTTCAACCCAAACGACCAAATGTGTGAACCAGAGGCACTACCGACAAATTCTACCAAGAAAAATTTGTTTTTCCAATCCTTACCCAAAGCCGTCCCTGGATTGTATTGCATCCCCGTTGGTCCATTATGAAAATTCATGATTGGCGGAATAATATAAGCCGCTTGTCCCTCCCAACGTGGTTTGAAGAGTTTTTCGTCCATCCAAACTTTGTACTGGTTGTTTTTGGGGTCGGTATATTTTCCGTATTGCCAGTTAGACCGCCAGCCCAAATCGCCACCTTCAACCATGTGAACCAAACGCTCGCTTTCGCCTGGGTGGTCGCCGTCATTATCCGAACTGATGATATTTCCGTATTCGTCAAAAACAAATTCATGCGTATTTCTGATGCCCGAAACTACTACCTCAAAATTGCTACCATCAGGGTTTGAACGAACTAATACGCCCGAGTTGGGATAGCTATATTTTTTGCCATCCAAAGCCGTAATATTTGCCCCAATATCGCCAATTTGCCAGTAAATTTTACCATCTGGACCTTCCGTTGCCCCTGACATTCCGTGTCCGCCAAAGCCAATATGTACTTGATAGCCCGTACTGATGGACTTTCTTTCGTCATAAATTCCATCCCCGTTGGTATCTTTCAAACGCCACATATCGGGAGCGATAGTAACAAAGGCATCATTTCTTCTAACTAACAATCCACCCGCTACGTCCGAAACTTCGTCGTGAAAATCATCTAAAACACGAGTTGAAACATCCGCTAATCCGTCATTATTGAGGTCTTCAATTCGCCAAATTTCGTCTTTTTCTACCGCCAAATCGTGCCAGTCGTGGCTACCATCTTCGTTTAAGTCTTTTAGCCATTCGTTTTCTTTGCTTTTTTCGGGCGCAAAGGTTTTATGTAAAAAAGCACGTCTTTCTTCAACGGTTTGTAAACCGATGGAAGCAGTCATCCAATTGCGATGTCCACGAATATCAAATTCTGAATTTTTCTGACGATTACTCCGAGTAATGAAAACCCGTCCAAAATCATCAATCGACATAGCGATAGGATCGGGAGCAAGCGAATCTGAAGCCCAAAGGCTGATATTTAGCCCATCGGCAATTTGAATTGGGGTATTATCCCGAACAGTTTTTGCTCTTTTTAAGCCTTCAGTAGGGTTTTCCCGAATAACAATTACCTCCGATTTGGTAGAAGAAGACGGTTTCATACACGAAACGAGCGTAAAAGCTAAAAGCCAAAATAGTAGGAATATTTTGGAAGAAATATTATAATTCATGAGCGTATTGTGTTTATTCAAGAAAGTATTCAGATGGGGGAAATATACTCTTTTTTTTGGAGAAACTGCTATTTCCTTTTCAGGCAAATTTGTGATTATTGTACAGCGGTGCAAATGTTTTGTTGAGATTGTAGAAGGTTGAAAAGGTTTTCTATTAAACTTTCCGAAAGTAAAAACCTTTCGGAAAGTTTGCCTCATCAAGCGAGTGATTTATTGATAATTGGCGAGTTTTACTAACACCTAAATCCTATTGCCTACTTATTTATATCTGCGAATATTCAGCAGGAGTCAAAAAGTGGATTTCGGCTTTTGTCATGGCGTGGTCGTATTCTGGAAGGGCTTTAATGCGATTCCATTCAGAATCTGCACCGAATGCTTTCCAATGCTCGTCTCTTGATTTTTTATTATCAAAAGTGGTCATATATACCAAATTAGGCTGTTTTCCTCCCATAATCGTCTGAGCATAAAAAACTGGATTGAAACCCAATCTCACGAAAATACCAATTTCTCCGCCTTCATTAAACATAACAACTTTCTTGTTTCCTTTTGCCTCACTATGACTTTCGTACAAACGATACTCGTACACTCTTTCTGATTTTGGAGCAGCAGTGGTTGGCAATTTCATGGTTGTCCAATCTTTAAAAGCTACTGATAATGAACTTTCGAATCGCTCATAAGCGGGTGATGTATGGTCGGCATCCAAATAAGGTTTTGCTGCTTGTTGATAAACTGCGTCCGCCGATAATTTAGCCCCAATTTTACTGAACTCTTCCAAAGATTTATAAGGAATCAAAACGTAAAGTTTCAAGCCATCTTTTTGGTCGGCTTCGTCAAAAACACCCACCGAAGCAATTCCTGCACGATTATAGGCAGCAATGGCGGCATTTTTGAAGTAATCTTCCACAACGGTTTTCTGAGCGGCAGTCTTGAAACTATACACTCTGGTTTCGTAATATTGTGGTTTGCCTTTGGCAAATGTGGTGATGGCAAACATGGCTGCCAATAAAAAAACACAGAGCGTTGAAATGCGTTTGAACATGATGGTTATTGAAAATTGTTTGTTGTTACGATAAATATAACTAATTAATGGTGCTTTCTGTTTCTCCTTTTCTATGCTCATTCCACATAGAAATTTGAAGGAAAAAAAATGAGGCACAGTTAATAAAGACCGTGTCTCACTTAATATACTTATCTTACTCTTACCTTTATTACGTTTTACAAATTCACAAAGCTCATACCCATTTCGCCATAACGTTCGCCCGAAGCAATGCCTTTGGGCGAAATTTTTTCGATTATAGATAAATCCTCCGCCGTAAGTTTTACCTCAGAAGCAGCCGCATTTTCTTCTATATATTTCACTCTTTTTGTGCCTGGAATCGGAAACATATCATTGCCTTGTGCCAACACCCAAGCCAATGCTAATTGCGAAGGCGTACAGTTTTTTTCGTTCGCTAATTCCTTAATTTTTTCGACTAAATCTACATTTTTCTGAAAATTATCCCCTTGAAAACGGGGAGAAATTCTACGAAAATCATTGGGAGCAAAATCATCTATCGACTTGATTTCTCCCGAGAGGAAGCCTCTGCTCAACGGACTATAAGGCACAAAACCAATACCTAATTCACGGCAAGTTGGAATAATTTCCTCCTCCACATCCCGTGACCATAACGAATATTCCGTCTGCAAAGCGGAGATTGGATGAACTGCATTGGCTCGTCTGAGGGTTTGGGCTGATGCTTCTGAAAGCCCCAAATAACGCACTTTGCCTTGTTTTACTAAATCTGCCATCGCTCCAACGGTTTCTTCGATAGGCGTATTTGGGTCGATTCGGTGGAGATAATACAGGTCGATGGTATCAATGCCCAAGCGTTTCAAACTATCTTCACACGATTTTTGGCAATATTCGGGCTTGCCACTAAATCCTCTTTTGCTGGGGTCATTTGGGTCACGAACGATACCGAATTTTGTGGCTAAAACGACTTCATTTCGTCTATCTTTCAAGACTTTACTCAACAGAATTTCATTGGTATGAGGTCCATAGACATCAGAAGTATCCCAAAAATTAACGCCAATTTCCAAGGCACGGTGAAGAGTTCGCAGTGATTCGGATTCATCAGCATCGCCATAAAATTCTGACATTCCCATGCAACCTAAGCCAATTTGTGAGGCAATTAATCCTTGTGAACCGAGTGAGGAGTTTTTCATTGGTTTGTTGGTTTTGAAGTATGAATAATTGTATGACAATTGATTGATATAATTATTCAGATAAGACGATTCTGTGATAATTTTCGTTCCAAGAAATTAGTTTGCCATTACTTTATTTTTCGCATCAACAGGCAAAGCTGCGGCTTTATAATTTACTTCAAATCTAATAAATTAATAGTTATTTCTAAGCCCATGATATATATTTGTTTCTCAAATAAACTTAAAAATCATGAAAAACATTTTCGCAATTTTTATAATCATTTTAGCTTTTTTTTCTTTTAAAAAAGTAAATCATATACCTTCTCATTCCATGAAGTTAGTCAAGGTATGGGAGTCTGATAGTTTATTTACCACTGCAGAGTCAGTCATTTATGATGCAAAGAATAAAGTAATTTATGTTTCTAATATTGATGGGCAACCTTGGGAAGAGGATAACAAAGGCTCAATCGGGAAATTATCATTAGATGGTAAAGTCATTAATGCCAAGTGGGTTACTGGTTTGAATGCTCCCAAAGGTCTTGGAATTGTAGGAGGAAAACTCTACGTTGCGGACAATATAAGATTAGTAGAAATTGATATAAAATCGGGTAAGATTTTGTATAAATATGACGTAAAAGATTGTCAGGGGCTGAACGATGTTGCCACTAAGGCAGACGGTTCCGTATATTTTACGGATTCTAAAAAAGGAGTTGTGCATCTGCTTAAAAATGGCATTGTTACAACCGTTGTAGAGGGATTGGGAGGTTCTAATGGTGTCTTTTATGAAAATGATAGACTTTTATTAGGGACTTGGGCTGATTCAAGTTTGACGGCCTATCAGTTCAAATCCAAGAAAACAGACATTTTTGCCAAAAATCTTCCTCAACCTGATGGAGTTGAAGCTATTGGAGACGGCAGCTATTTGGTTTCAACTTGGAGCGGTTTGATACACCACGTTGATAAAAATGGAAAAGTTGAATTATTATTAGATACCAAAAAAGATAAAATAAGTTCTGCCGACATTGACTTCGTTCAAGATAAAAATTTACTCTTAGTCCCTACTTTCTTTAGAAATACCGTAGCGGCGTATCGGTTGGTTAAAAATAAATAATCCATTTATTAAAGTTAAATACACTATTTTTAAAGATATACATTGTTATTTTTAATCATAAATAGTATTTTTACAACTACCAATGAGCATATAATTTACCACTAATAAATGCAAGTAGAAAAATACAAAACTGAATCTACCGTTGATAATTTGATTTATACTTTTGAAAGTATTGGAGAGAAAGTAATTCAGAAAATGGTGATTTATACCAAAATTGAAGACCCCGAAGATGTAGGTCTTTCGTTTGACTCAATTGTTTATAATTTAGGTTTTGGTGATTTTGATGAAGAAACGGGTGAATTAGATGACCAAATAATTAGCAAAAATGGTGATACTGAAAAAGTATTAACCACAGTTGCGGAAACCGTTAATAAATTTTGGACATTGTATCCAAATGCAAATATATTTTTTATAGGAAGTGTTCCAGAAGGAGAAAAACCTCGAAGAACACGACTTTATCAAATGAAAATAAACAGATATTTTGCTGAAATTAGTAACATCGTAAATATTATAGGATATAATGGAAGGCAATGGGAAGATTTTAAGAACAATGAAAATTACATGGCTTTTTTGATTTCACCGAAAAAACAATTATTTTAGTATTATGAAAACGACAATTAAGAATCCGAAAACATACGAAATAACTTACAATCCTAACCTTGACTATTTAATAGGCAAAGGCTTAGGTAAAAATAAAGTAGATGCAGCCAGAGCATTTATCAAAAAGCATGGCTTGCCAGAAGAGTTTATGAAGAAAAGTGATTCATAATTTTATATTATGAAAACGACAGCAAATTAAATCAAGCTATATAACTTATAATCCTGCCCTTGACCGTTTTCAAGGAAAAGTTATATTTAAAGAAAACTTTTGGTTGCCGAAGAGGTTTTGAAAAAACGTGGAATGCCAAAATAGTTCATTACAAAAAATGCCTCTGTTTGATTGACAGAGGCATTTTTGTCATAACCTATTGCTAATAAATTGTTTATAATCTATCCAAGTAGAATATAAAGGTAATCTACTACAAGCATATACTTCTTCATCAGCCAAGGCAAAAGTACACCTATTTAACTTATGCACTACTGTTGAATTAATAAATCTGCAATGCAATTGCTTCAAATCCTTTGAAGGTTGTTTATCCTTAAATCTATTTGAAATCATTAAGAAATTATTAGAATTTAAGGGATATATAAATTCAAAAGTACCATCAAACTTTGTATTATGTAACTTTTCATTGTCAATACAAAAACCTGGATTGTCCGAAGTTATAATTACATCATTTGATTTTGACTCAAGTATAAACCAAGGAAATTGCATTAGATATGATGCTAAATTAGATAGAAAACTATCATTTTTTGAATGAGAATCAAGTAAATAACTATTGTGAAGATCTTTTGATGTATTAGGATCATCCATCCATTGAATTCTCATTTTTTCTATAATTTCTACTATTTGAACATCTGACAAATTAAATGTTTCTGATACAGCTTTTGCAAAATAAGGGTCTTTTTTATACTCAAAAACTTCTTCATTAAAATAAGCATTTATTTTATCTTCTGTAATACCTTTACGAACAACTTTATTCCGT
>JANPGQ010000437.1:0-3696 GCA_031423975.1 Cytophagales bacterium
GCAAGTAGAGACATTGTGTGGCGAGCCAGAACCAACGAATCCGTAAAGTTTTTGGCAAGTTTAGCGACTGATTCAAAAACAGATTTGAAAGACCGTTTAAGATATTTCAGAGCCTTTGATTTTAACAAAGGCAAATCAAAATCGGAAACATTGTTGGCGATGTTAAAAGGAAATGCAGCCGAACAAAATCAGATTAATCAGTTGGCTTTGAGTTCATTAGATGTTGATTTTGTCAAGACTTCGCCCACTGCGAAAGTAGCCTTGAAAGATTTAATGAAAAGTTTGGATGGGAAACCTTACTTGGAATTGCAAAATAAATATCTAATTCCAGAGGAAAATGCGAGGTTATTTACGATGATTAATGAAGGTAAATTTATCAGAGAAGCCTCAGAAATATTAATCAAATCGCCCGAAGGAATTGCGTTGATTAAGCAAACGATTAACAATCCGAAACAGGAAAGTAGTGCGTTGAAATTGATGAATGGTATTCGATATAATGGTGGTAAAACTTCCTTAGATTTGTTGCAAGCAGTAATGTTTGACAAAACTAAAACGCCAACTTTACGAAAAGAAGCCACTCGTTTTTTGGGTGGAAGCATGGGTGGAGAGGATTTAATTTTGGCATATTTGAAAGAGGGGAAAATTCAAAAAGACCTCATTCCAGTAGCGGTGGACGGTGTGAGTTTCGCATGGCGTAAGAATGTTAAAACGGAGGCAGCAAAATATTTAGGAAATTTAGCGACTACAACCAAGACCAAATTGCCTCCATTATCAGAATTAATTGCGATGAATGGCGACCCCAAAAAGGGCGTAGAAGTCTTTACCGCTAACTGTTCGGTTTGCCACCAAGTAAACGGCGAAGGCACAGATTTTGGACCAAAACTCTCAGAAATTGGCTCGAAATTAGGGAAAGAAGGACAATATTTAGCCATTATGTACCCCGATGCAGGCATTGGTTTTGGCTATGAAGGTTGGGAATTGAAAATGAAAGACGGCTCGGTTTTGAACGGCATTATTTCCTCAAAAACCGAAACCGATTTAGTCTTGAAAATGCCAGGTGGAATTGTTCAAAATCTAAGAACAAGTGCTGTTAAATCCATGAAAATGATGCCTAATTCCATGATGCCCAGCGGTTTAATGGACGGAATGACTAAGGATGAAGCGGTGAATTTGGTTGAGTATTTGGTTGGGTTGAAGAGGAAGTAGATTTTGCGGTAAACGGTTCACGGTGAACGGAAAACGGATTATAAGACTTGAATGAGTTTTATAATCCGTTTTTTTATGCAGCCAAAGCAATCGAAGGCGATATTTTTACATCCAGACTATATTTCGACAATAATTCAGCCAATTGGTTAGATAAATCTTCCTTCATTCTTCTGTATTGAAAAATGGCTAACTCACTAACATCTTCTTGACTTTGATGAAATTTAATGATTTCCTCAGTACGCTTAATCTGATTAAGTGTCTGGAATATTTCAATATCTAATTCATTTTCAATTTCCATGATTTCTTTCCTTAGTCGGTAGAATTACTCTGTTCCGTGGCACGGTAGTTCTACAGGAAATTCTATGTTTCTACTACACCACTAACGTCTTTTGCAATCTTTTCAATTTGCTCTATTTTTGTTTCTAATTGCTTTAATTTACTATCTCCTAAAAGATTAACTAAACTTTTAATACCGGGGAATTCTTTTACCTTTTCAATAGTTTCATCTAATCTTGATTGTTGATTTAACATTTCTGAAATAGGGTGGTCTGTATTTTTGTAATCAGAAATCAACTTACCAGGGTTTTCTGTTGAAACTTGTAGAATATTAAAAAGGAGTTTTATTTTTAAATCTTTTGACATTTCATTTTCTTCAAGATTACTAATCTGATTTGAAAGTCCTTCAAATGTTTTGCTAAGAACCTCTTTATGGGTGTATTCTTCAATCAATCTTTTTGACAAGTTTAGTTTCTTATTTGCCGAAAAAGTATACCAAAGAACAGGTATATAAAGCGGAATAATTGCAGAAGCTATATTTGGCAAAATATTAATTACATCTTTCAAAGGCATATCGGTTAAGATAAAATAAGTGCTAATAGCCACGGACAATGATGATACTCCTATGAGCCCAAAAATTCCTTTGTTAAATTGTTCTTTTAATTTGTCATAATGAGTATTTTCATCTTCTTTCTTTTTTGAATAAGCATAGCTCAATCCCGTAGTTAAGGCATTAGGAAGTAATTGTTCTATTTTTTTAATCAACTTTTCATATTTACCATTCCAATCCGTAATGAAATTTTGAGTTTCCTCTGTCTTAGTTTTTAAAAGGTCATCAAAGTCTTTTTTAAGTGTTTTCAGAGATATTGATAGTACATCATATTGTTCTTTCAGTTTATCTTTTAGACCTTCGATATGCTGAATTTCCTCAGTCTCTTAATCTGTTTCGTCATATCCTGCAATTTCATAATATATTTCATCGATTTCACTTTTCTTCTCGCTAAATCCTTTCAGTAGTAATGAAATTTTTGAAGCATTTTCCTTTGAACTTGAAAGTTGAGATTCAAGAGTCGTTATCTCATCCTCTAATTCAGGATGTTCTTCAAAAAAAACTTCAAATGTACTTATCTTATCTTCAAGCGTAAGGCTACTTTGTTTTAAAGATTCAATCGTTTCAGATATTTCAGTTTGATTTAACTTAATATTTTCGCTAATATTTTCTACCTCTTTTAAACGTAGCTGTAAATTAGTATAGATTGAATCTGTTTTTTTAAAAAATTTCTTCAACCTCATTTCGTCTATCTTCTGCTTTATTACGAAACTCAGATGTCTTTTTTGAGGCATTTCTCGCTTCACTTTCATGAAATGAAACATTCTCTTTCACTTTTTTTTCAAGTTTTGTAATTCTATCCCAAAGTATTGTCCTTTCAGATTCTAAGTAGTCTATTTTTTTTAAATACTCTTTTGATTCGAACATATTAATTTGATTAAATTTTAATTCATAACTAAAGATAGAGAAAAACAACCAGCAACATAATTATTTTTATTAAATGGTAAATTCTTCATTCTACTGATAATATTATGGTAGTTTTGGATTAAAATTGATTGTCAAGATTTTCTAACTTGTGTTTTAAAATCCTTAATATAGATAATATATAACCATACTTAACTATCAATTTTTACAACAAACTGGCTGTAACTCACTTTTTATATCCACTTCCCGCCAGTTTGATAGAGCAAACTGGCTGTAACTCACTTTTTTATACCACTTACAGCCACTTTGCTCATAAAGCCCTCCAAAACTCTGCTATAAATTAGGATAAATCAATGCCTAACAACCCAAACCCACCAAAAAAGAATCACAGAAATAGTAAGTAAAGCGGAACGAAATCAACGGGCAAATCAGTTTGTAAAGAAATGAATCACTCATGAAACGTAGAACGATGCTAAAATTTCTCCTGACTGTCCCCGTGGTGGGACTTAGTTCCTATATTTTTTTACAACAAAAACTCTTCGGAAAAGCCCCTTCGGGTAGTCGTTTAGACCGTATTTTGAAATCACCAAATTATCGAAATGGTGTTTTTCAAAACCTCTCTCCCACCGAAGTGATGCCGAAGGAAGTATCGAAGTTTGGTATGTTGAAAAAATTTATCAATAAATCTAAAAATAATGAACCTCAAGTAGTTATCCCTTCGGTGAAAACGGATTTGAAAA
>JANPGQ010000438.1:0-1769 GCA_031423975.1 Cytophagales bacterium
TTTTCAAATCCGTTTTCACCGAAGGGATAACTACTTGAGGTTCATTATTTTTAGATTTATTGATAAATTTTTTCAACATACCAAACTTCGATACTTCCTTCGGCATCACTTCGGTGGGAGAGAGGTTTTGAAAAACACCATCCCGATAATTTGGCGATTTTAAAATACGGTCTAAGCGACTACCAGAAGGTGCTTTGCCGAAGAGTTTTTGTTGTAAAAAAATATAGGAACTAAGTCCCACAACGGGAATGGATAGGAGAAATTTGAGCATGGTTCTACGTTTCATTAGAGAGTTATTTCTTTACAAACTGATTTGCCCGCTCATTTCGTTCCGCTTTACTTGAATTTAGAGTAAAAATGAGTTACAGCCAGTTTGCTCCCAACACGTTAATTCCCACTACAAAAAATCCCCTTTCAAAACATCAAATGATTCTTTGTTTAACTCATGCTTAAAAAAGCGTTTATCTAAATCTGTGGGAGTTCGGATAATGCTTTCGTTCATACCGTAAACAACCATTAATTTGGCGTTAAGCGATTTGATAAATTCATTCTTTATTTTTCGCTGATTTTCGGATGTTTTATGCGTTATTCCTAATAATTCATGTATTTCCTGATTTTCAAGACCACCGTTTTCATAATGTTCAATCAATGCTTTGATAATAATACGTTCTTGTGAATTGAATGGGCTGACCGCAACATTTTCTGTATAATTAACATCTTTTTTTCTATTTTTCAAGACATAAATTCCGCCAATAATTAGTAGAATACTGCCCATCGAAAGCATTGCAATTATCATCCAATTTATGCCAGTTTCATAAAAATTTCCTGCTGATACCGATTCTCGCTTAATCTGATTAATAGATAACTTGATTTTTCTAATTTCTTTATTTTTATTGTCAGTATAGTTATAAAAATACAAGGTATCGTGCCAACAGTAAAATCTAAGCATTTCATGCTCAGGGTCTTCCACTTTATTGTCGAATAGTTTTTTAGTGTCTGTCCATGTGTATAATTGATTATTGATTGGATCAGCAAGACGGATTTTTCCTTGTGGAACATCATAATATTTTATCAAAAAATACTTTCCTGTCCATAAACTGAAAGGTCTTATTTTATCAAGCCCAAATTCTTTAAAATCTGAGGCATTAATTTCTCCTTCTTTTTGCCAAGTTTTATCCTTAAAAGAGAAAGCATAAACGCCATAATCAATTTGTGGCTTCCCTTGATTTTCTGAATCACTATGAAAAGTATTGAAAGCTGAGAAAAAAATGTCTTTTTGAGGAATATATCCATTCAATCCATCATTGATTGCTTTTGGAGCATCATTTTGCGGTGAATAACTCTCCCATTCATTCGTGGAATTTTTGAAATAGGTTTGGATATTGGTTGTTTGCCAAAAGCCATATCCTCCAAAACTAAAGAGAGTATCCTTTCTCATAAACTTAGTTGCCAAACAATTATAGCCACGATAATACGTCTTATCAATTCGCTCCAAAACTCTGGTCTTAAAACTAAAACGATAGGCTTGATTTGTACAATCTATCAAAAACGTTCTTGATTGCTTATCTGAATTACTTTCAAAACTATTCACCCGAACCACAGGTGGAAAATCATTTTCATTGATATTTATGGAGGAGACCTTTCCAAGATTTACCCAAGCATTGGGCGAGGTTTCCATGAATAGCGACTGATTGGATAAATCAATTTTGTAAAGTCTTCCATCGGGATAATCTGCCCAAATAAGATTGACCGCCCTTGAAGAATTAGGC
>JANPGQ010000439.1:0-2797 GCA_031423975.1 Cytophagales bacterium
TTTTTCATATAATTTTGGGGTGGAAAGATTTTAGGATTATTTCTTTTTCAGCACAATTTGTTCTGCGTGCTTTTGGACAATTTGGTCGTAAAATTTGCGGAGAAGTTCGTATTCCTCTGCAAAGTACGTAGTCTTTTTGAAGTTTATTTTACTGGAAATTGATATTTTCCCTTCTTCTTGCGATGAACTAATGACATAAACAAATCTTCCTCCATCGTTGGGTAGATTTACCCTAATTCCTTTCGGAATTTCTTCGACAACGTAACCTTCGGGTATGGTATAAGTTGCAATGAAGTTCTCTTCGGTCAATGCTCCAAAATCCACTGGAAATTTGCGACTTGTGGCTTGAAAAGGGTTCTTTTCTTCTCCTTCGCCAATCATTGGATTGAGATAAATACGGTCACCTGCAATGTTTGATTTTTCGTTGATAACCGTTTCAAATTGTGTTACCAATGGACTGTCAATGTCCTCCAAACCTTCAATATTGGTCTTGGTAATTTCCCAATCAGAGTGTGATTTTTTGAAATTTTCAATGTATTTATTCTTACCATCTTTTGTCATGATTTTGCGATACATATTTCCATAATATCCTAAAAATGAAACATTTAAATCGCCTTTTATTTGTCCTTCTGGATTGATTTTCATATTCAAAATCAAGGTTTTAGACATTTTTTCATTTGATTTTAAAGTAATCCAGCCCCCTGAGTTACCCTTGATAAGTCTTCCGCTTTCATTCAAACAACGAATGGGCAAAACGCCTAATTTCATCATGGGTTCAGTGGCATCAATCAGTATCATTTTACCCCCCACGTAGGTATGGGCTACTACATAATTGAATTTTCGTTCAAGCACATAATTATCTAATATTCTACCATTTTCTCGGGTACTCAACACTACGGGGTCGGCTTCAAGGTCAAGTTCACGAAGTAATACAATCAACATTAAATTTATGTCTGCCACATTTCCAGTTTTGATTTCAAAGGCTTTTTTGAGTGACGAACTGGCAAAGAAAGTTTCGTTGCCATTCCAAGTCATATTTTTGGAAATATAATCGTAAGCCGCTTGAATTTTACTGAGCGTATCTTTGGAAGTAGCTTTAATGTTAGTAGCTACATCCTTCAAAAATCCACCTCTTCTGAGCTGTAATCCAAAATTCTCATAATTATTTAAAGATTTTGAAAAATCATCCCACGATAATGAAAAATACTTGTGAATCCCTGTTGTGGGTGTGTAGGCAGCTATTTCAAACTCAATTTGAGAGCGATAATCGTCAATTGTTGTCATAAATGGCTCTTCTTTCAAGGCAGGGACTTCTTTCATCGCCCAACGAAATTTATCGCCTTGTTCGGATTGTACACCACTTCCAAAATTGATATTTTCTTCCTTCTTTTCAGTAATGGCAAAAGGTTCATAGCCTTGGGCAATCACTTGAAATTTATAAAAAGTAGGAATCAGTACTCTATATTCACTCCAAACGGTGGGAATACTTTTTTGAAATTCCCAAGCTCTAATTTCTGTATCAAAATCTGAGATAATCCTGTAAGAATATTCAATGATACAGCCTTCTTTAACGTTGGTGAGTGATAACTTTTTTTGGTTGCGAGTTGCAGAAACTTTTTCATCAAAGATTGATTCTTTAGTTAATTTATCCGTAACCATTTTACCATCAATCAAATTATACGTTGCACCACGTATATCAGTAACGTACTCCTTGCCCGAACCAGAATTTGAAATGGAAGTAGCAATGGAATGGGTTGCCCATTCATAACCCGATTTTTTGAAGATTTTTATCCTACGGTGTCTTTCAAAAACCATCTGTAATCCCAAGGTGGAATTATATTGATGATAACTCTGACCGTAATCGCAAAGAATCACTGCCTCGGCAGCCGTATCTTTTGCATAAACCTTCATTTGGAGGTCTGCCATGTCGATTTTTCCGAATTTTATGGGAGCATCTTGGGCGAAAAGAGAAAATGAAAAAATAGTAGAAAACACGCAAAGAAGGGTGTTTCTGAGGGCATGGGTAGAAAAACGCATTGTGTAGTGATTAAGGGTTGATTTTTAATAATGGTATTTTTTCGCTAAATAAGTAAAATTCAAGCAAATACCATGCAGAAACGTTAAGTTTTTTAAATAAGTGATGAGTGATGAGTGATGAGCTTTGTTTCATAACTTATCACTCATCGT
The DNA here is from genome assembly GCA_031423975.1 of Cytophagales bacterium. Lineage (GTDB taxonomy): Bacteria > Bacteroidota > Bacteroidia > Cytophagales > Spirosomataceae > Arcicella. Next base: position 2,188 of record JANPGQ010000439.1, read on the forward strand.
TCATAACTCATTACTAAATTAAGTTTTCCGTTTCTTCTTCCTTGCCGAAGGAAACAGCACATTGTTTAAAATTAAACGATACCCTGGTGAATGTGGAAAGATGTTTAAATCAGTTGATACACGGTGAAACCCTCTTCTGCCTTCGGGGTCGTGTCCGCCGTAGAAAACCCATTGTCCCAAGCCAAATTCACCGTAAATATAGCGGTCGGAAGTGCGGCTTTCACCCATCACCAACACATTGGATTTTACGGTTTTCTTATTGAAAGCATTAGTCTGCCCCATAAATTCCCTGATATTATGTTCGTGATTTTGGCAAAGCATGGCAGGGATAAAATCCCATTTAGCGGAGAAATTAAAGAGGTTGAAATAGCTTTCGTCTTCGTCATCAAAACGTCCCGTATTAACGTTGATATTAGAAAATGAAATGCCTCCCCAGCCTCTTTCGCCTGATTCACTGAGCTGTAAATTGAAATTTTCAAAGGCAAAAGTCTTGGTAAAATCCAATTTAGATTGAGCATTGGGGTCAACATCATCGCCATCAAATTGACTCCCTACAATGTCCACATCTTCTGCAGCAAGGGCAATATCCAAGGTTTCAGCCCCCGAACAC
>JANPGQ010000440.1:0-3225 GCA_031423975.1 Cytophagales bacterium
ATTTCTGCCAAAGTCAAATCGTGGCGGGGTGAAAAACAGATTACTCTGCATTCTCCTTGTACACTTTGGGCTTTCAATAAACCACCCTTTTTAATTTCTCCATCGGGAACATCGGATTGCAAAGCGGCAAAGTCATTTTTAAAAACGTAAGTATCTGAGTATTTGGTATTTACTTCGCCATTCGCTCGTACATTCCCTGCACATAGATAACAAACAGGGTCATGCTCTGGGCGAGAATCATTAACAATATCCTCGGTTTTGCCTTGCCACGGGCGTTTGGTACGGTGTGGCGAAACCATTACCCAGTCGCCTGTTAGCGGATTTTGTCTTATATGAGAATGTTCGTTAAAATCGAAAGTCATGTTTTTTAGTTGATAATTGATAATGAATAATTGATAGTTTTAGTAGGAAAGATGCGATAGTAAGTGAACTTTTATTTAGCTCAAAATACTATCCATTGTCAATTATCAACTATCAATTAAAGAAGTGCCGTCTGCTGTTACAACGCTATACATTTTGAGTTCTAAACCCATTTCAGTTTTATAAGTAACTGATAAACGAGCGAATAATTCATCCATTGAATCTTTATGAATCAAATTGATAGTGCAACCGCCAAAACCTCCGCCCATCATCCGTGAACCCAATACGGAAGGTTCGTGCCAAACGGCATCTACTAAGAAATCTAATTCCTTGCAGCTCACTTCATAAAGCTTTCGTAAACCTTCGTGTGTGGCGGTCATATTTATGCCAAAATCTTTTAAATTACCGTTTTGAAGGTCATCACAAGCCGTCATCATCCGTTGATTTTCTTCAATAACGTACTGGCAACGATTATACACTAAGGGATTTAATTGGCTTCTACTTGCCTGCAACCAAGCCAAAGGAACTTGACTAAGATTAGGTATTTTTTCATCAAAATGTTTTCTGAAAAATGCCAAACCTTCCTCGCACTGAATACGACGAAGATTGTATTCTGATTCTGCCAAATTATGCTTGACGTTGGTATCAAAAAGCACAATTTTATAGTCTCCTAAAATGAGGGGAAAATACTGAAATTCAAGGGTTTCACAGTTTAAGCGTAATACATGGTTTTCTTTTCCGTGGATACTGGCAAACATATCCATGATACCGCAATTGACTCCAATAAATTCATTTTCAGACTGTTGCACTAATTTTGCCAACGATTTTGAATCTAATCCAAAGCCATTGAGGTGATTTATCGCAAAACCAACTGCACTCTCCAAAGCTGCCGAGGATGACATTCCCGAACCAATCGGAACGTCTCCCGCAATGACACAATTGAAGGGAGGAACTTTCAATCCCTGTTTCTCAAATTGCTGAACAACCCCCAAAATATAGTTTGCCCATGTGTCATTTTCTAAGGGCTTTATAGTCTCTAAATCCAACGAAACTTGGCTATTCATGTCCAATGAAATCCATATACAATTTTCGGATTCTGAAGGGAAAATGGCTAAGTATGCGGCTTTATCAGTGGCAGCAGGAAGAACAAAACCTCCGTTGTAATCAGTATGTTCACCTATTAAATTTACTCTACCAGGCGAACGGACGATGATAGGTTTTTGGTTAAAATTTTCAAGGAAAATATGATTAATTTGGTCTGACAGAATGGACATTTATAAGGGGAATGTATTTTTACACAATATCAAAAAAGAAACTTCCCGAAAGTTAAATAAACTTTCGGGAAGTTTCCGACAATAACTTTCTAAATATATTGAAAATCTACTCTTCCCATTCAAAACTACGTTTCACCGCTTTTTTCCAATATTTATATAAATGTTCTCTTTTTTCACTATCCATGTTAGGATTCCAAGTGTGGTCGATGCCCCAATTTTGTTTCAAATCGTCCAAATCTTTCCAATATCCTACTGCCAAACCTGCGGCATAAGCAGCGCCCAAAGCGGTAGTTTCTATCATGGCAGGACAAACTACTGGCACTTCCACCATGTCTGCCTGAAATTGCATAAGTGTCTGATTTACAACCATTCCACCATCAACTCTTAATGAAGAAATTTCAATGGAAGAATCTTTTTCCATCGCTTCCAATACTTCCAAAGTCTGAAATGCGGTTGCTTCCAAGGCGGCTCTGGCAATGTGGGCTTTGGTTACGTATCCAGTCAATCCTGCAATGATTCCACGGGCGGTTGCATCCCAATAAGGAGCATATAAACCCGAAAAAGCAGGAACGAAATAACAGCCTCCATTGTCTTCTACGGTGTTAGCCAAAGTTTCAATATCCGAACTCTTTTCGATGAGTCCCAAATTATCCCGAAGCCACTGAACCAACGCCCCCGTGATGGCAACTGAACCTTCCAAAGCATAGTGAACTGGCTGATTTCCAAACTGATACGCTACCGTGGTGAGCAACCCGTAGGTAGAAGGTGTAATTTTTGTACCCGTATTCATCAACATAAAACAACCCGTTCCGTAGGTATTTTTGGCTTCGCCTGGGGCAAAACAAGTTTGTCCTACCAAAGCCGCTTGCTGGTCGCCCAAAATTCCTGCAACAGGTACGCCTGCCAATACGCCACGGGCTTCACCATAAATTTCACTACTCGATTTGATGGTCGGTAACATCAATTTTGGAATATTCAAAATACCTAATATTTCATCATCCCAAGCCATCGTTTGCAAATTCATCAACTGCGTGCGACTGGCATTGGTTACGTCCGTAACATACACACCTCCATCAATGCCACCCGTGAGATGCCAAAGTACAAAAGTGTCCATATTACCGAAAACTGCTTCTCCTTTTTCTGCGTCTGCTCGCAATCCTTCTACGTTTTCCAACAACCACTTAATTTTCAAACCACTAAAATACGTAGCCAGTGGTAAGCCTGTTTTAGCCCTAAATCTATCTGGACCACCAACTTTGCTCAATTCTCCCACCATATTTCCAACCCGTGTATCTTGCCAAACGAGGGCATTGTGGTATGGCTTACCCGTGATTTTATTCCAAACAACGGTGGTTTCACGCTGATTGGTGATTCCAACGGCAGAAATATCTGAAATGGATAAATTGGCTTTTCCCAAAGCTAAACCAATGACTTCTTGGGTATTTTGCCAAATTTCATCGGCATCATGTTCTACCCATCCTGCTTGTGGATAAATCTGCTTGTGTTCTTTTTGTCCGACAGAAATTTGATTTCCTTGTTTGTCAAAAATGATAAAACGGGTACTGGTAGTGCCTTGGTCAATTGAGCCGAT
>JANPGQ010000441.1:0-1515 GCA_031423975.1 Cytophagales bacterium
TGACACAAAAAGAAGACTTCATAGTTCAAAAGTGTTTCATTTGAAAGAGATTACTATAAAAATGTTGATTCAAAATGCTATCATAGATTAGTAAAGCAGTACCAATTTTTCAATTTGCAAATCAAAACTTTTACAAAATAAATCAGGGTTTATTTTGTAAAATATATCTAAATTGAAGGTTTAATAGGCACTATGACAAGTTGGATTTCCATTTGCAGGATTTTTCCAGTTTCAGCCTTTGATGCAAAGAATTTTGAATGAGGGAGATGATTTGTTCTCTTAGTAAGAATGATGGATGCTTTTTTGAAAAAAGGCATCCATTCATAAAAACCGTTTAATAAGAAAGCAACTCCAAATCACCTACAACCACATTTTTTGCATAATTTCGTCTATCCCTCTGCCATTAAAAATTATGCAAAATGACCATGACACACTCAAACATTGCTTTAATAGAAAAAAATAATCAACTAATTAATAATGATTTGGGAAATTTCAGATTTTCAGAATTATTTACTCTCAAAAAAACAAGTCAAATCAGGCTAATAATTCTTTGCTTTCTAAGCTGTTTCTCTCAGCACACACACTGCCAATCTCCCCAACTTTCTCCGCAACAAACCCGTACCCAAAGTGTAGCCTACCAAACAAAAGCTAAATGGTTTTTGAAGTTGCCGCAATACAATTTGGATAGTTCCCTATTCTTTTTTGATAAGGCAATAAATGTGCTTGACAAAAAGAATCCCTTGCACTTTCAAAATTTTGCAGAAACTTATTTTAAACTCTATCACCAACTTTATAAACAATATTTAACGCCCAAAGTGCTTGATGCACTTTTGAAAGCAAGATATTACGTGGATAGAATACCCGAAAAATCAGAAGCAGTGAAACTTTTGGAATATAGTATTCTGATAGACGAGTCATACAGGAGTAATAGGAATAACGAGACAACTATGGCAAATGAGTAAATGCTCAAAGCATTTACTTGGATGCAAGAGCAAAAATCTCTCGAATTACAAGCGAAATTTTTACATGACAAAGGATATTTGTATTCACTGTTGAGAATCGAAACAATTACTGACCCAGTAAAAAAGGCATATCAATATTCATTAGAGAGTAAAAACCTTTATGAAAAAAGTAATTTCCAACATAGAAATGAAATGCTGTTTAGAGTTTATGGAAATTTAACTTGGTTTCATAATACATTTGGTCAGAATGATTCGTGTGATTATTATTTTGATAAACAAAAAGCACTTTTGCAGCTTTTGAAAGAGCCATATAATACAGCACATTATTGCTCCATGCGTGGTAATAATTATATGAGAAGAAATCTACTGTATATTATTGCGAATGAGGTTCTTCGTCAATTTTGGTGAAACCCTACTTTTTAGAGTAGTTTTGATGGATGGAACAATCACTATTTTTGCCATCTGAATTGGATTTTACTTTAGTCAATTTTAATACCACCGCCACCAATATTGATTTTGAGGTGTGTAGCTATCAAATTTCAAGTTACTGTCC
>JANPGQ010000442.1:0-3233 GCA_031423975.1 Cytophagales bacterium
CACCAGCGGACTTCCTGATCAGAGGTGAAGTCTTTGCGGGTGAGTTTGGGGGTTAAAACTTCAGTCATCTTTTGGGTGTTAGGTATTAGGGTTAGGTATAAGTTACTGTATCCTTTTAAATCTAACTCCCACCCCCCAACACCTAAAACCTATACAATGAAACAATACGATTATTTAATAGTAGGTGCTGGATTATTTGGTGCTGTTTTCGCTCACGAAGCTCATAAAAAAGGCAAAAAATGTTTAGTTATCGATCGTAGAACTCATACGGGAGGGAACATATTCAACGAAGAAGTTGAGGGCATAAATGTTCATAAATACGGTGCTCATATTTTTCATACTAACGATAAAGGAATTTGGGATTACGTTAATTCATTTGTTGAATTTAACCGTTATACCAATTCTCCTTTGGCTAATTATGAGGGCGAATTATTTAATTTGCCTTTTAATATGAATACTTTCTATCAATTATGGAAAGTAAAAACCCCCGAAGAAGCTCAACAAAAAATTCAAGAACAGGTTGCTATTTCAGGAATTACGAACCCGCAAAACCTTGAAGAACAGGCAATTTCCTTAGTTGGAACGGATATTTACGAAAAACTCATCAAAGGTTATACCGAAAAACAATGGGGACGTAAAGCGACCGAATTACCAGCTTTTATCATCAAACGCTTGCCTTTGAGATTTACATTTGATAATAATTATTTTAACGATAAGTATCAAGGAATTCCGATTGGTGGGTATAATAAATTGACGGAAGGCTTGTTGGAAGGTATAGAAGTAAGAACCGAGGTGGATTTTTTTAAAGATAAAGAGGCTTTGATGAATTTGGCAGAAAAGACCGTTTTTACAGGTAATATTGACGAATTTTATAATTATCAGTTCGGAAAATTGGAGTATCGTAGTTTGAAATTTGAGCATGAAATTCATGATAAAGAAAATTATCAAGGCAATGCCGTCGTAAATTATACCGAAGCTGAAATTCCCTACACCAGAATTTTGGAACACAAGCATTTTGAGTTTGGAAAACAGCCTAAAACAGTTGTAACGAAGGAATATCCTTGTGAATGGTCTGTAGGAATGGAGGCTTATTATCCTGTAAATGACGATAAAAACAACGATTTATTTAAAAAATATCGTGATTTGTCCAAACAAGAAGAAAATATCATCTTTGGTGGTCGTTTGGCTGAATATAAATATTATGATATGCACCAAGTGATTGGTTCGGCATTGGTTACAGCAAAAAAATGTTTATGAGTAGAAAGTTTATGAGTAAATTCTCATGAACTTTCTACTCATAAACTCATAAACATTATGAAAAAAAATCTCCTTTTCTTGGGCTTAATAATTATAGGAATTGGTGGGTATTTTTTTTATCAGAAAAAAAAACAGCATAGTTTTGTAACAAATTTTATTCCAGATAATACTCTCATTTTATTGGAAACAAATGAAATATCTACTGCTAAAAACAAAATAATTCCTCGTATTCCCACTCTCTCTCGGGCAAATCAACAATATCAAATTTTCAAGACAATTGGGCTAAGTGATAAAGAGATTTCAAACTTATTGTTGAAGAAAACGCTCTATTTTGCGGTACTTCCAGAGGGTAACGGAGATTTCTCCTTTGTTAATTATCTGCCTTTAAGTGATGATAATGAGGATTTTATCGAAAAATTGGAAAGTTTAAGCCAAAATACAAATGGTTATCGGGTAATACCTCACACTACGCAAGGATTCAAGATTTCGGAAGTGGTAAATAGTAGTGCTAAAGTGGTATTCTCTTATATTATTCAAGAAAATTTTTTAATTTTCAGTAAATCAAATTTAGCGGTCGAAGAAGCCGTTTTACATCAAGAAAACTCTTGGGTTAATTCATTACAACTACAATCAAAACCCAACGAAACGGATGCTTTATTTACCATTACGCATTACAATCAAAAGGCAATTAATAAATTTATATCAGATGTTTCGGTTGTTAAATCAAATTCGTCCGCCCAAATATTGACCCTTTTTTCTGAAACGTTTCAATGGTTAAAACCGACTCAAAATTCTATTGGAGGCATCGGAATTAACGATAATCAAAATTTATTTAGTGAACAAGAAGTATCGAATATCAATAATTTGAGCATGATTCCAAATTCGTGTTCTTATATGATAGATTTTTCGTTTGATAAACCCGAAAAGTTAATTCGTAATTTTGAAAAATTATTGGAAAATGATGCTAAACTATCCCAATTAAGGAAAAAAGCAAGTTCAAAATTTGATGTTGATTTTGATGAAATGTATAATAAAATCCAACAAGAAATTACTTTATGTGCCTTTGATAATTCAGAGGAAAGTTCTTCTAATAAAGTTCTTATTATTAATCAAAAAGCATTGTTGAATCCATTAAAAGTTATTGCCCGAAATGTAGCACAAGAAGGCAAAGAAGATATTTTTAGTGTTCAATATGGTAGTTTTATGATTGTAAATTTGGGCATAAAAGAATTTCCAAGCCTACTTTTTGGAAATATTTTCAGCGGATTTGAAGAGTGTTATTTTACGGAATATAACGATAAAATGATTTTGGCAAGTAGCCTTTTAGTGATGCAAGAATACCTAATTAACGTCAGTAAAGGTGATGTTTGGAGTAATTCACCAAAACATAAAATAATTTTGAAATCTTGTGTGCCTTCCAACTTAACCGTAATTTCTGAAAGTTCGAAAGTTATTCCTAATTTTCAAAAGCTAATTAATCCTGCTTGGACTAATAAAATAAATGCGTATAGCCAAGAACTTTCATCGGTTCAGGCTGAGATTTTGCAAAGTAATGCGGTAGAGAGTAGAATAGTGCTTTTGAAAAATATTGAACCCATTAAGAGTTCAATTAAATATGCGAATAAATGGTTGAAATTGAGAAAAATTGAGGTTGGATTAAATGCTGAACCCCTTTATTTAGTGAATCCTACCAACAAAAAAGCTGAAATTTTGGTGCAAAGTACAGACAATAAATTGCATTTGTATAGCGGAGGAAAGCAAATTTGGAATCATCAATTATTGGGTAAAATTGTGGGAGAAATTAAAAATAGCCGTGTTTTTAATAAATCAGTTCAACAGTTTTTGTGTGCGACTAATAAGAATATTTATATTTTATTACGCACCGAAAAAGGATTTGATGTCAAAACCAGCAAAGCATTTAAGGATCTTGGTGTGAAAAATTTTGATGAAATGTATTCTCAAAAAAATGCCAACCC